>NZ_AOHQ01000112.1:0-27353 GCF_000416385.1 Mycobacterium sp. VKM Ac-1816D | reverse complement strand
ACCTCGTCGTCACCGGCCTGCACCGGCGCCGGCGGCGCGCCGGGGTCGGGTGGTGGCTCCGCAGGTGGGGACATCGCGGACGACGGCGGAGGCAGGGTGGCAGGCATCGCCCACACCGCGATCGGTGCCGGCGGCATGCCGAAGCCCGCCGCGGCGGCGGTCAATTGCAGCTGTGTCGGCCGCATTCCGGGTTTGAGGAGGAAGAACACCCAGCCGTCGGTGTCGGCGCGTACCCGAGACGCCAACGGCACCGTCTTGCTCTCCAGCGGGCGCGATGTCGCGACCTGCTCCCCGCCACTGAGGTGCAGGCGGAATCCGCCGTCGGCACCGGTGGCGTCGATCGGGGTCGTGACGCCGGTGAACGACACATCGATACCGAGCTCGACCTCTTCCCCTGCGGTCCGGACCACCGTCAGATTGTCCGCGCGCGGTGTGATCGTGGCACCTTTGGCGGTCAGTGGCTGGCCGAGCACGGCCGTGCCGGGCAGGATCGACACCGCGCCGGCGCCATCCGTTGCGCTCGGCTGGACCACCGCACCATCCGACGGTTTCGCCGGCCTCGTCGAGGGCCCGTACGAGCAGCCTGCCAGGACCACCGACACGCCCATCAGCGCCAGGGCAATCCGAGCAAGGGCCATCCGCGCCGGTCCCCTCAGCCATCGCATGTGGTCATTGTGACCCATCACCGGGGTGTCAGCAGTATCGCGAAGAACCGATCTCACGAGTCGACGGTGATCTCTCCGGAGAGACCGGCCGCGATCCGGATGTCCCGCAGCTCCTGCACCATCGCATCGGTGACCTCGTGTGGGTCCCGAACGGTCGCGGTATCGGACAGCACCGAGATGTTCAGCTGGTCGACATAGCTCCAGACCGTGATGTTCAGGCCGCTGGCCGCGGTGAGCGGACCCACCGAATAGATCTCCGAGACCGTCGCGCCACCGACTCGTCCGAGCTGGCGGGGGCCCGGGACGTTCGAGATGTTCAGATTCAGGATTTTGTTCTGGCCGTCGACGTTGGACAACCGGCGAAACAGTGCCTCCACCCCGGCCGGGGGCATATAGGAAGCCCAGCGGGCCACCAACTCCGGGCCGATCAGCTGATTGCTCTCCTTGGCCAGCGAGGCCGTCTCGCTGGCGCGACGCACCCGGTCCAGCGGGTTATCGAGGTCCACGGGCAGCGCCATCAGCACTCCGGTGAACCGGTTACCGGAGATGCGGTCCGGGGAGAAGTCGAAGCTCATCGGCACCGACGCGAGCAAGGGGTGGTCGGCCTTACCGTCGTACTGCAGTTGCAGTTTGCGCAATGCGCCCGATGCCAACGCCAGGACCATGTCATTGATGGTGGCGCCCAGATGTTTTCCGGTCGATTTGACGTCGGCAAGGGACAGGCTGGCCGTGGCGAACCGGCGCTCGGGGGTCAGCACATGGTTCATGAAGCTCGGCGGCGGGGTGAACGGGCGGGTGAGTTCCGGGCCGAGTTTGCGGCTGCTGCGCCGAACGCGACCGATCCCCTCGGCCGTGTACTTCACCAGACCCGGCACCCGGGCGATATGGCGCATGTGGTCCAGGAACGCCGATCTGACGAGTTCACCCGTCGACGGCGCCGGATCGGTGGCGTAGGAGTCGCGGTCGCGCTGCGGTCCGTCCTGGAGATCCATTCCGCGGGCAAGCAGATTGGCCGATGCCACACCGTCGGCCAGCGCATGATGGATCTTGCCGACCACCGCTATCCGGTCGTCGGCAAGACCCTCGATGAAGTACATCTCCCAGAGCGGGCGGGACCGGTCGAGCGGGGTGCTGGCGATCTCGCCGATGGCCTCGTCGAGTTCGCGGCGCCCGCCCGGTGCGGCGACCCGCCACGGCCGGATGTGGTACTCCAGGTCGACGTCACAGTTCTCCCGCCACATGGGGTGGTGGAACTTGAACGGGATGTCCACCAGCTGGTATCGGAACGGTTCCAGCTTGTAGAGCCTGCCGTGCAACACATTCCGGAAATCTTCGACACCGAATGTGCGGTCGCCGAGTCCGTGCAGGTCGATGACGGCGACTTTCAAGGTGTGCATGTGCACGTTGGGCGCTTCCGAATACAGCAGGAATGCATCCCAACCGCTGAGCCTCTTCACGGCTAAATCCCTCCCTGGGTGGAGGAGTCTATATAACCGCCTTGGCCTGGCGTGCCGTCGAGTTTCGGTGGATCTGATCGAGGAACAGTCCGATGGCCTTGGCCATCGCGCCGGTGCGGGCCCCGTCGGTCATGTCGAAACCGTGTCCGGCTCCGGGAAACTCGACGTAACTGACCGGCGCATCGGAGGTCGCCTTCAACCGGTCGACGAAACTTCGCGCCTGCGCCACCGGGATCACCGTGTCCGCGGAACCGTGGATCACCAAGAACGGCGGCGCATCGCGGTGTACCCGGGCGATCGGCGAGGCAGCACGGAAGAGGTCCGGGTGACGCGAGATCTTCCGACCGACGACGACGCGCTCGAGGAAGTCCACGAAGCGGTCACGCTCCTCGGTGGAACGGTCCTCCCAGTCGTAGCGCCCATAGATTCCGACAACGGCGTCGACCGAGGTGTCGGCCTCGTCATCCAGTTCGGACTGCATGGCCGGGTCGTTGGGAGTGAGCCCGGCCAGTGCTGCCAGATGGCCGCCGGCCGAACAACCGGCCAGCGCGACGAAATTGCGGTCCCCACCGAACTTGTCGACATTGGCCCGCGCCCACGCGATCGCAGCCTTGACATCGGTCAGGTGGCGCGGCCAACGGTGATGCGGCGCCACCCGGTAGTCGATGGACAGGCATACCCAGCCCTGTTGGGCCAGATGGGACATCATCGCGTAGCCCTGCAGGACTCGGCTGCCGTGCACCCAGGCGCCGCCGGGAATGAACAGCAGCACCGGGGCGGGCTCGCGTGGGAGTTCTGCGGGACGCCAGACGTCGAGCAGCTGCAGCGGGTGGTCGCCGTAGCGCACCGAGGTGCGGAAGACGTCGCGCCGATAGGTCATGGTGTTCCACAACGGCGGCACCGATTCCGGAGCGGGCCACTGCCCCGCGAGGTCCGCCGGGTTGACGACACCGCGGAGACCCTCCTTGGCCACGTCGACCGTCTGTTCGCGCTCGGCCCTGCGGACGGGGGCATTGCCGGGACTGAACCACGACTTGGCCGAGGCCGCCAACAGCTCGGGGAACTGCCGAAAGCCCCACACACCCATTGCCGCCAGGCCCCCGAGGGGTTCGAGCTGCTTGCCGACGACGGGCAAGGAGGCCGATGCGACCGAGAGCGCGAGCATGCGGTCGGCGTGGTTGGCGTTCATCAACCACCGGGCGCGGCGCATAACAGAAGGTCCGGGGCCATTTTCCGCCGGTTGAGCCGTCATGGCGCGAGCGTACCCGCGAAGGGTCGGTCTTAAGCAGACATTTCGGGCGATCTGTCTACCTGTGCCAATAATGTGACCTGTATCACTCTCAGGCGCCTCAGCTGCACCGGTAACTTCACAGAGTCATGAGCACGTCGGCGCTGGCCATCACCGAAGAACACCACGATCTGGCGGCCGCGGCCGTCGGTCAGCTGCGCAGGGTCGACAGCCGCGCGAGCGCACGCGCCGCGCTCGCCGATCCCGGGAGCTTCCCCGCTGAACTGTGGCGCGCTGGCGCCGAACTCGGCTGGAACGGTTTGGCCGTCGGCGAGGAGTTCGGCGGTTCCGGGTACGGGCTCGCCGAGTTGGCGGTGGTCGTCGAGGTCACCGGCGGGGAGCTCATGCCGGGCCCGTTCCTGCCCACGGTTGCCGCGGCGACCGTGATCGACCGCTGCGCGCCGGATTCGGTCCGCGCGCGCCTGCTTCCCGGGCTGGCCGATGGGAGCACTGTGGCCGCCCTCGGCTTGAACATCCGGCTCAACATGCAGTCCGACATGACCGCCACCGCCGAGTGGCCCGCGGTCCTGGGCGCCCCGGATGCCGATGTGCTGGTGCTCTCCGCAGGTGAGGACCTGTTGGTGGTGGACGCACGTGCCGACGGAGTCACGGTCACGCCGCTGCCGACCCTGGATCCGACCCGCTCCATCGGCGCGGTGGCCATGCGCGGTGCGAGCATCCCTGCCGACCATGTGTTGCGCGGGGCGTCCCGGCGCGCCAGGACGGTGCTGCGGATCCTGGCAGCCGCCGAGGCCGTCGGTGTCAGCTGGGCGACCCTGCGCATGGCGGTGGAATACGCGAAGGTGCGCGAACAGTTCGGCCGCACCATCGGCACGTTCCAGGCCGTCAAACATCATGCCGCCGACATGCTCGTCGCCGCCGAGCAGACCACCGCCGCCACCTGGACCGCCGCCCGCTGCGATGATCCAGACGAGGCCGCGCTGCCCGCCGCCGTCGCCGCGGTCCACGCCATCCGCGCCCAGGTATTCAATGCGCACAACAACATTCAGATCCACGGCGGCATCGGGTTCACCTGGGAACACGACGCGCACCTGTACCTGCGGCGCGCCAGGGCGATGTCGGCGCTGCTTGCCGACGGCAACGATCCGCTGGCCGAGCTCGTCGACGCGACACGTACCGGCCTGACCGACGCGGTATCGGTGTCCGTTCCCGCGGCCGCCGAACAGCATCGCGCCGCGGCAGCCCATGCTGCCGCGCATGTTCGCTCGCTACCAGAGGACCAGCGGCGCCCGTTCCTCGTCGATTCGGGATACCTGGTGCCACACTGGCCACGACCCTGGGGCCGAGCCGCCGATGTGCTCGAACAGCTGGCGATCGAGCAGGAGTTCCGCGATATAGAACTGCCGGACCTGGGGATCACCGGGTGGGTGACGCTGACCATCGCCCAGGCCGGTACCGATGACCAACGCGCCCGCTGGGTCGAGCCGGTGCTCCGCGGGGAAGTGCTGTGGTGTCAGCTGTTCTCCGAACCCGGCGCGGGTTCGGACGCCGCCGCGGTGCGCACGTCGGCCAAGAAGGTCGACGGAGGTTGGCGGGTCACCGGGCAGAAGGTGTGGACAAGCCTTGCCCAACACTGTCAGTGGGGACTTGCGACGGTGCGGACCGACCCTGACGCACCCAAGCACGCCGGGGTGACCATGATGGCGATCGATATGGCGTCGCCGGGCGTGCAGGTCAATCCGCTGCGCGGTCTGACCGGCGACTCTCACTTCAACGAGGTGTTCCTCGATGACGTGTTCGTGCCGGATAGCGATGTGGTCGGCGAGGTCAACAAGGGCTGGCTGGTCGCCCGCGCCACCTTGGGCAATGAGCGGGTCTCGATCGGCGGAGGCTCGGGCGCTCCGACCGGATTCACCATCTCCGACCTGGTCGAGCTGCTCGACAGCGTTCCCACCGAGACCGCCGTGTGCCACCTGCACGACGCCGGGGAGATCATCGCCGAGACCTTGACCCTGCCGATGCTCAACATGCGGCGGGTCAGTCGCGCCATCGCCGGCGCCGAACCGGGGCCGGAAGGCAATGTCACCAAACTGTTGGTGGCCGAGCAGTCCCAGCGACTGACCGAACTGGGCATGGCGCTGGCCGGAGTGTCGGCCGTGACCGGCGGCAACGAGCGGTTGACCAACGCCTACCTGGGAAACCGCGCCATGACCATCGCCGGCGGCACCTCGGAGATCACCCGCAACACCATTGCCGAACGCATACTGGGCCTGCCGCGAGATCCACTGCTCAAGTGAACCTTTCCGATCCGGCGGGTCGGCCATACTGCTGAGGTGACCACCACCGGGACCGCCTTCCACCCCGATCTCGCCCGTATCGCCCGGTTCATTCCGCGCAAACTCGTCACCACGGCGAATCTTGTTCTGCTGCAGCGAATGAGCATGTTGATGGAACGTCGGGTGCCCGACGGTGTGCTGCCATTGACGCTGAGCTCAGGGGTTAGGGTGCGGCTGTATCGACCGCGAGAGTCGACCCCGCCCACCCCTGCGCTGTTGTGGATCCACGGCGGCGGCTACGTGATCGGCAGTGCCGCGCAGGACGATGCCTCCTGCCGCAGATTCGCCGACGCCCTCGGCGCCACGGTCGTGTCGGTGAACTATCGACTGGCGCCTCAGCACCCCTACCCGGCCGGGCTGGAGGACTGTTACGCCGCATTGACCTGGCTGGCAGGTCTGCCCGGGGTCGATGCCGGGCGCATCGCGATCGGAGGCGCGAGCGCCGGTGGAGGGTTGGCCGCCGCACTGGCCCTGCTGGCCAGGGACCGCGGCGAGGTGCACCCTGCCGGACAACTGCTCGTGTACCCGATGCTGGACGACCGATCGGTCGGTGTCCACCTCGACGATCCCGGCCATCGGTTGTGGACCCACGAGAGCAACCGGCTCGGGTGGTCGGCCTATCTCGGCACCGCCGATCGCGAGGCCGCCGTGCCGGCGCGCAGTGAAGACCTCAGCGGCCTGCCGCCCGCCTGGATCGGGGTGGGCACGCTCGACCTGTTCCACGACGAGAATCTCGCCTATGCGCGACGCCTGCGCGCCGCGGAGGTCGCCTGCGAGGTCCGCACCGTCGCCGGAGCTTTCCACGGCTTCGACGGTGTCGCACCGAAAACCACTGTTGCCCAGGACTTCTATCGAAGCCAGCGGGATTGGTTACAGAATGTCTTCACGAACTCGCCGTCCGCACGGACGGACCGTACGGACGGCGATTTCGGTGCTGTCGGTCAGCCGGCCATGAACTCCGAGTAGGCCGACGCCAGGTCGGCCGGGAGCAACGAGACGTTGCACTGCCGCTGGGTATCGCCGATCGGCGCCAGGATGCCGCGCAGCTCGTAGTACTCCTGCGAGTTGGCGGTGAAATAGGCCCGGATGTTGGCCGCGGCGACATCGCGCGGTTGGGTGCGCGCCGCCTGGACCACCTGGTTGGCACCAGGATGGCTGCTCAGATAGGCACTCGCCGCACCCGTGACCGAACTGACGGTGCCGGCCACCGCGTCGGGGTGGCAATTCGGCGCTGCCGACGCGGCCGGTGCCGCGATGAGTGCCGTCGCTGCGGCACCCAGCAACGCGCCCGCAGATGCCCGCCCAATGATCGTGATGGTGTTCTTCATGGTTGATCGTGTCCTTCGAGAATCGGACTTTCGCGCGCATGACCCTAGACGCGCCGGATGTCATCCCAGACCCGAAACCCACGGTACGCGTGCCCTGTTGGTGGCCCAGGCTGGTATCTACACCGAACTACCCCGCGGGCACCGGCGTTACACCCATCGCACGTGATGTGCCTCCCAGTCCGGCTCGATCCGTTCAGGATCGCGGTCTGTTTCTTATGCAATGCGGCAAACCCTTAGATGATCGTGATCTGCACTGTGACCGGATCGTTACCCGCCGTCCGGATACTCGCGTTCCGTTTCGCTCGACCGCACTCGGGGTAGCCGGGCTGGGCCAGAAGGGAGGAACACGATGCCGAGTGGCAAGGGCGTATACGTCGATGACGAGAACGAATCGGAGGGCGAATCCTCCGGACAGCGGGCGGCCGAGCGGGCCGAACGTGGCGACCCGACCCCCGATGTTCCCGACCAGGTGGTCGAGCCGCCGGACTGATCGACGGACGCCGATGGTGGCGTCAGCGTCAGGCGTGCGGCGGCTCTCCGGTCACCTGGTGATCGGCATGGTTGAGACCCTCGCGCACCAGCCGGCCCAGATGGCCGTCGCGTAATCGGTAATAGACGCGACGGCCGTCCTTGCGGGTGTCGACCAGTCGGGCGAACCGCAGCTTGGCCAGGTGTTGGCTGATCGAGGTGCGCGATCCACCGGTGGCCTCGGCCAGCGCGCTGACATCGGCCTCGCCCTGGGTCAGCATCCAGAGCAGGTGCAGCCGGGTCGGGTCGGCCAGCATGCGGAAGGTGTCACTGGCAGCGTCGAGACGATCACGGTCCGGGGCGCCCTCGTGAACCAGACTGGGTGCGTCGATCGGAGCCCTCGGGGTCGTGTCCATCGCCGAGCTCCCCCTCCCGCGGACGGTGATGCAGACCGCCGATGCGGCCGCGCCTGTTGCGAGGATAGCCAGCATCGCCGCGGCCAGTCCGTGATCCACGCCGGCGCCCACCCAGCCCGCGATCGGATACGTCAGCAGGAACCCCGCGTGCGAGAGTGAGAACTGCGCGGTGAAGACCGTCGGGCGGTCGGGCCCGGTGCGCGCCAGCAGGCGACCGGCCGGGGTGGTGACCATGGCGGTGCACGCGCCCAGCGTCGCCCACAACACCATGAGCACCGGCGGCCCGGGAATCGTCACGCTGAGCACCACGGCGGTCACGACCAGACCGGCAGCAGTGCCAACCGCACCGATCGCCATCAGGGTGCGGTCTGCCATGACGGTCAGCAGGCGGGGCGTCGACAGGGCGACTGCCATGGAGCCCGCGCCGTAGACGGCCAAGGTCAACGCGACGTCGGCGTCACCGCCGCCCTGCAGCCCGCGAACGTAGACGACGGTGTTCACCAGCACCAGGGCGGTGGCCGCGGCGACCGCGAGGTTCATCGCCAGTAATGCACGAAGTTCATTGCGGGAAAACATGATCCGGCCGCCTGCGACGATCCGGTCACGTAGCCGCCCATGCTCGGTGCGACGCGTCACGGCCGGCACAGCGGTATGTCCGACCAGCAGTGCGGAGGCCAGGAATCCCCCGGCGGTCGCGACGAACAGACCGGAGTAGGACAGCACCGTTACCAACGCGGCCGCAAGCAACGGACTGAGCATCGCCTCCAGGTCATAGGCGAGCCGGGACAGCGACAGCCCGCGGGTGTATTCGCGTTCATCGACGAGGACCGCCGGGGTGACCGCCTGGAATGCGGGGGTGAAGGTCGCCGACGCGGCCTGCAGGACGAACACCAGCGCAAAGATCTGCCAGGTGTGTGCGACCAACGGAAGCGACACCGCGATCGCGGCGCGCACCGCATCGGCGCCGACCAGCACGGTCCGCGGATGCAGCCGGTCGGTGACCGCCGACATCACCGGTGCCACAAAGACATAGGCCACCATCTTGATGGCAAGTGCCGTCCCGAGCACGGCGCCGGCGGCCCCACCGGCGAGGTCGTAGGCGAGCAGCCCAAGCGCGACGGTGAGCAGCCCGGTCCCGCTCAGCGCGATCACCTGGGCGGTGAACAACCGAGCGAAGACGGGCACCGGCCCAGTATGCACTATATGTGCGCACGTGCGCACATATAGTTCAGATTGTGCGGCTCGCCGCGAGGCTGCCGAGCATCTTGACCGCATCCGCACTCGGCGAACCGGGCGCGGCCTGGTACACGACCAACTCCTGACCGGGCGCCGAACGCACCGCGAACGTCTGCAGTCCGAGGGTCACGGTCCCCACCTCCGGATGCCGAAACGTTTTGGTGTCCTGCGTCTTTCCGCGCACATCATGGCGGTCCCACAGGGTGGCGAACTCCGCGCTGGTGGCCAGCAACTCGGTGAGCACCGCGACGACACGCGGATCGTTGGGCTGCTCGCCGTGGTTGCGACGGAAACCGGCCACCGAATTGGCGGCGATCCGCGGCCAGTCCGCATAGAACTGCCTGGCCCGTGCCTCGGTGAACACCAGCGTCATCAGGTTGCCGTGCGCTCCGAAATCGCCGAACAACGCCTCGGCGATCGGATTGGCCGCCAACACGTCGTAGGCCCGGTTGTATACCAGCGCCGGATTGTCGGGCCAGGCCGCCATCAGTTGCAGCAGCGCGGGATCCACCCGGTCGGGCGTCGTGGGAGCCGGCACCGGTGCCGCGTGGCCCACCAATCCGAACAGGTGTGCGCGCCCGTCTGCCTCGAGGTGCAGCACGGTGGCCAGCGCCTCCAGCACCTGCGCAGACGGTGATCGTTCCCGGCCCTGTTCGAGGCGGATGTAGTAGTCGACGCTCACCCCGGCCAGCTGCGCAACCTCTTCGCGCCGCAGGCCCGGCACCCGCCGTTGACCCACACTGACAAGTCCGACGTCGGCGGGCCCGAGCAGCGCCCGTCGGCTGCGCAGATAATCCCCGAGCTCCGACATACGGCCAGGGTAAGCGTGTCCGATCGCGGGTGACTGGGTGTCACGCACCCTGGCACGGGTCACCGGAGGACGCCGACGCTGGAAGCATGACCGACAAGAAGATCGTCCTCGTCACCGGAGCCACCAGCGGGATCGGCGAAGCCATCGCCCGTCGGCTCGCCACCGGGGGCCACCAGGTGGTGGCCGGCGCCCGCCGCACCGATCGACTGGCGGCGCTGGCCACCGACAACCTGGCTGTCCGCAGGCTCGATGTCACCGACCGCGCGGACTTCACGGGATTCGTCGACTCGGCGGTCGCCGAGTACGGGCGAGTGGACGTGCTGGTCAACAACGCCGGTGTGATGCCACTGTCCCGGATGGACGCGTTGCTGGTCGACCAGTGGGACACGATGATCGACGTCAACATCCGCGGTGTTCTCCACGGCATCGCGGCCACCCTCCCGCACTTCCAGCGCTCGGGCAGCGGACATTTCGTCACCGTTGCCTCCGTCGGCGCGCACGAGGTCGTCCCCACGGCGGCGGTGTACTGCGCCACCAAGCATGCGGCATGGGCGATCACCGAGGGCCTGCGCCTGGAGTTGGATCCGTCCATCCGCGTCACCACCATCTCCCCCGGTGTCGTCGAATCCGAACTCGCCGACACCATCACGGATCCGACCGCGGCCGATGCGATGCGCAGCTACCGCGCAGCGGCGATCGCGCCGGACGCGATCGCCCGGGCGGTGCGCTACGCCATCGATGAACCCGCCGATGTCGACGTCAACGAGATGGTGGTCAGGCCGGCCCGGCAGCGCTGAGGGTCACGAGTACCTCTCGATGAGCTCCTGCTTGTACAGCTTGCCGGTGTCGGTGCGGGGCAGCTGCGCTTCGAAGGAGATCGAGCGCGGACACTTGTAGTGCGACAGCTGATCTCGCAACCAGGCCAACAGCTCGTCGGCGAATTCCGGGGTGGCATCGGCCGGGTCGACGGTCTGCACCACTGCCTTGACGGACTGGCCCATCTCGTCGTCGGGGATGCCGAACACCGCGGCGTCCATCACCTTCGGGTGGGTGACGAGCATGTTCTCGGCTTCCTGCGGATAGATGTTCACCCCGCCGGAGATGATCATGTGATGGCGCCGGTCGGTGAGGTAGAGGTAGCCGTCTGAGTCGACATAGCCGATGTCTCCCACCGTCTTCCAGCCGTGCGAATCCCGCGACGACGCGGTCTTCTCGGCATCGTTGAGGTACTCGAAGTCCTGCCCACCCTCGAAGAAGATCTCACCGGGCTCGCCGGGGGGCAGCTCGTTGCCGTTCTCGTCGAGGATGTGCACGATGCCGGTCATCGCCTTACCCACCGAACCGGGGTGCGCCAGCCACTCCTCGGCGCTGATCAGCGTGGCACCGATCGCCTCGGACGAGGCGTAGTACTCGTCGACGATCGGGCCCCACCAGTCGATCATCTGCTTCTTGATCTCGACCGGGCACGGGGCGGCCGCGTGCATCACCCGCTGCAGACTCGACACGTCGTAGGAGTTGCGCACCTGCTCGGGCAGCTTGAGGAAGCGGGTGAACATCACCGGGACGAACTGACCGTGCGTCACGCCGTACTTCTCGATCGCCGCGAGCGCGCCCTCGGCATCGAACTTCTCCAACACCACGGTGGTGATACCGCCGGCAAGAGCCTGCATGGACCACACCGACGGCGCCGTGTGATAGAGCGGCGCCGGGCTGAGGTACACCGCATCCGGGTTCATCCAGAAGGAGACCAGGGCGGCCATCATGCCGGGGGTCTCCGAGGGCCGCAGGTGCGGTAGCGCCCGCTTGATGCCCTTGGGCCGGCCGGTGGTGCCCGAGGAGTACTGCAGCAGGTCACCGTCCCACTCGTCGGCGATGGGGGTGGTGGGCAGCTGGGCAACCGCCTCCGGGTACCTCGCCCACCCCTCCAGCTCACCGGTGGTCAGCAGCACGGGAGGCAGGCCGCCGGGCAGGTGCTCGGCCAGTTCCGCCAGCACCGGGGTCAGGGCGGCCGACCCGACGATCGCCTTGGCCGCGCTGTTGTCGACGATATAGGCGGCTTCGGCCGCGGTCAGGTGGGTGTTGATGGGCACGTAGTACAGACCGGAGCGCCGGGCCGCCCACATGACCACATGCATGTGCTCGTTGTTCTCGATCAGGATGGCCACCGCGTCACCCTCGACAAGACCGTGATCGCGGAAGTAATGCGCCAGCTGATTGGCCCGCGCTTCCATCTCTCCGAACGTCACCACCGTGCCGGACGGGTGGATGATGACGGCGGGCTTATCGGGGCTGGCTGTGGCCGTGTCACGGATCTGCATGAGGCGACTTTACGATGCCGCCCCGACCCTCCGACCATGCAGTCGGCAAAAACTTGACATCCGTCAAGTTATCCGTGGTCGCGGGCTTACCGGGGCCGGAAGGCTTGAAGACCCATCTGAGGGGGCATCTCCTCCGAATGAGCAATGTGGGTGCACTTCGGGTTCTCGTCACGGGAGCCACCGGCTACATCGGCGGGCGTCTGGTGCCCAGACTTCTCGAGGCGGGACATCACGTGCGGGTGCTGGTGCGTGACCCCGCCAAGATCCGTACGGTGCCCTGGGCCGATGACGTCGAGATCGCTCGGGGGGACCTCACCGATGCCGCGAGCCTGCGGGAGCCGTTCCGGGATGTCGACGTCGTCTACTACCTCGTGCACTCGATGAACAGCGACGGTGATTTCGAGGAGGCCGAACGGCGCAGCGCCGAGAATGTTGCCACCGCCGCACGCGACGCCGCCGTCGGGCGCATCGTGTACCTCGGCGGTCTGCACGAACACTCCGATCGACTGTCGACGCACCTGCGATCACGAACCCAGGTGGGTGAGATCCTGATCGAATCGGGTGTGCCCACGATGGTGCTGCAGGCCGGGGTGGTCATCGGGGCCGGGTCGGCGTCGTTCGAGATGATCCGGCACCTGACCAACCGACTACCGGTCATGACCACGCCGCGCTGGGTCAACAACCATATCCAGCCCATCGCCGTCGGCGATGTCCTGCACTACCTGACGGCTGCGGCCACCGCGGCGATCCCCGAGAGCCGCACTTACGATATCGGCGGGCCCGATGTGCTGCGCTACGGCGAGATGATGCAGATCTATGCCGAGGTGGCCGGGTTGGCGCGGCGTCGCATCCTCGTATTGCCGGTTCTCACACCGAAACTCGCCGGACTGTGGATCGGCTTGGTGACTCCGGTACCGCTGAGCATCGGCCGGGCTCTCATCGAGTCGCTCAGCACCGACGCCGTCGCCTACGAGCACGATATCGACACCATCATCGCCGCGCCGAGCGGTGGGCTCACGCCCTACCGCGATGCCGTGGCGCTGGCTCTGCGCAATGCCGAGAGCACCGAGGCCGGCTGGGATGGCACCGCCGCCGATCCGCTACCCACCGATCCGGCGTGGACGGGCGAGATCGTCTATACCGAGAGTCACGACGCCGATGTCCGCGCCGATCCGGAAAGGGTGTGGGAAACCCTGCTGCACTGGGCATCCCGCCACGGGCACTGGACCGTCGAGAACAAGCAGGAACCCACGCTGCTGGAGCTGCACGGCGCCGGGCGAGCACGGCTGCAATGGCGCATCGAGTCGGTCGTACCGGGGCGGACCCGGCTCCATCAACACGTCAGCTACATGCCCAAAGGCCTTCCCGGACAACTCTATTGGCTCGGATTGAAGCCCGTGCACCGAATCGGTCTGCGGCGCGCGATGCAGACCGTCGTCCGGCAATCCGAGAGCCCACGATGATCGAGGTGCAGCGTGAGGTGATCACCTCGGCCGATCCACGATCGGCATTCGACTACCTCGCGGACTTCACCACCACAGAGCAGTGGGATGCCGGTTCCATCCGCACGGTACGGATCCGGGGCAACGGCGATATCGGAACGCACTATGCCAACAGCGCCAAATTCGCCGGACGCACCAGAGACGTCGACTACGAGGTCATCGCACTGACGCCGGGCTCGTCGATCGAGTTGCGCGGTAGCACCTCCGCGCTGATGGCGCATGACATCATCACGGTGGAACCGCATCCGAGCGGATCCGCGGTGACCTACCGCGTGGAGTTCACCTTTCGCGGCTGGCTGCGTTACGCCGAACCGATCCTGCGTCGCACGATGTCCAACCGTGCAGACCACAGCGCAGCAGGCCTGCGCCGGGAGCTGGCCCGGCTGCAGGCCTGAACACGTTGCCAGAGGTCAGTCGGACTCGGCCAGCCTGGTCTTGAGAGCGTCGAATTCGTCCTTGATGCCGGTGGGCAGCTTCTCACCGACGAATTCGAACCACTCCTCGATCAGCGGCAGCTCGGCACGCCATTCCTCGGCGTTGACGGCCAGCGCCTCGTCCACATCGGCCGGGTCGACGTCCAGACCCGACAGGTCCAGATCGGCGGCGGTCGGCACGATCCCGATCGGGGTGCTCTTGCCGTCGGCCTTGTGCTCGATGCGCTCGATGGCCCACTTCAGCACGCGGCTGTTCTCACCGAATCCGGGCCACAGGAAGCGGCCGTCCTCACCACGGCGGAACCAGTTGACGAAGAACACCTTCGGCAGCTTGGACTCGTCGGCCTGCTTGCCGATGTTGATCCAGTGCTGGAAGTAGTCGCCGACGTTGTAGCCCAGGAACGGCAGCATGGCCATCGGGTCGCGGCGCACGGTGCCGACCTTGCCCTCGGCGGCGGCGGTCTGCTCGGAGCCCAGCGTGGCACCGATGAACACGCCGTGCTGCCAGTCGCGGGCCTCGGTGATCAGCGGGACGGTGGTCTTGCGGCGCCCACCGAACAGGATCGCCGAGATCGGCACGCCCTGCGGGTCGTCCCACTCCGGAGCCAGCGTGGGGCACTGCGAAATCGGGGTGCAGTACCGCGAATTCGGGTGCGCAGCCTTGGTTTCGGTCTCGCGCAGGACCCAGTCCTGGCCCTTCCAGTCGATCAGATGATCGGGCTCGCCTTCCAGGCCCTCCCACCAGACGTCACCGTCATCGGTCTTGGCGACGTTGGTGAACACGGTGTTGCCCGCGGCGATCGTCTTCATGGCGTTGGGGTTGGAGTCCCAGTTGGTTCCGGGTGCGACACCGAAGAAACCGAATTCCGGGTTCACCGCGTACAGCTGACCGTCCTTGCCGAACCGCATCCAGGCGATATCGTCGCCGACGGTCTCGGCACGCCAGCCCGGAATGGTCGGCTGCAGCATCGCGAGGTTGGTCTTCCCACACGCCGACGGGAAGGCGGCGGCGATGAAGTACGACTTGTTCTCCGGGGAGATCAGCTTGACGATCAGCATGTGCTCGGCGAGCCAGCCCTCGTCGTGCGCCATCGCCGAGGCAATGCGCAGCGAGTAGCACTTCTTGCCGAGCAGGGCGTTACCGCCGTAGCCGGATCCGTAGCTCCAGATCTCGCGGGTTTCGGGGAAGTGGGTGATGTACTTGGTGTCGTTGCACGGCCAGGGCACGTCTTTCTGGCCCTCTTCCAGCGGCGCGCCGATCGAATGCAGCGCCTTGACGAAGAAACCGTCCTCGCCGATCTTGTCCAGCGCGGCCTTGCCCATCCGCGTCATGGTCCGCATCGAGACGACGACGTACTCCGAGTCGGTGATCTCGACACCCAGCTTGGGGTCCTCGGCGTCCAGCGGGCCCATGCAGAACGGGACCACCCAGAGCGTGCGTCCCCGCATCGAGCCGCGGTACAGCTCGGTCATGAGGCCGCGCATCTCGGACGGGTCCATCCAATTGTTGGTCGGGCCTGCGTCGATTTCACGCTCGGAGCAGATGAAGGTGCGGGATTCGACGCGGGCGACATCGGAGGGGTCCGACAGGGCCAGGTAGGAGTTCGGCTGCTTCTCCTGATTGAGCTTCTGGAAGGTGCCGACCGCGACGAGCTGCTCGGCGAGCCGCTCGTACTCTTCCTGCGAGCCGTCGGCCCAGGCCACCCGGTCGGGTTGGGTCAGCTCGGCGACCTCACGAACCCAGGCCAACAGCCCCTGATGCGTCGTCGGTGCATTGTCGAGACCGGGAATGGTCGCTGAGGTCATCAAAGTCTCCTGCGTTGTTTCCGTGCATATGCCGTTAACCGGCAGGTCACGATCGTCCCTGAAATAGAGGTTAACGCGGGTGACTTTCGTCCGTGGAATCGGGACGATGTCCGATCACTCACAGGAACGATTCAGATGTTGCTGCTACTCGGCGGTAACCGAATCCAGTTGGGCGCGGACCGCTCGCAGGGACTCGCGCAAGGCTGATAACCGCCGTTCAGCGGGTCCGGCCGCGGCCGCCATGGCGATCGCCCGCTCCCGCAGCCGTGCATCGATGGCGGCGAGCGTGGTGTGGGTCTGTGCGGCCACCCTTTCGCGCTCGGCTGCGGATTCCGCAGCCAACGCCGCTTCGGCGGACAACAAACGGGATGCCACCGCCGCCTGGAGGTCCGCACGCAGGGTGCTGGTCACGGTCGCGGTCCAGCGGTCCCATCGGGCGCGGCTGTGCAGCAGCCCGCGCACGCGGACCACCCAGGCCGCCAACAGCAGACCGACCGCCGGACCGCCGGCGGCCGCGGCGGTGGCCGCCCCGGGAGCAAGCCCGGCCAGCAGCCGGGCCGCCGCGAGGGCAATCCCCAGCCCGAACCCCGCCCCGAGCACGATCATCAGACGCGCCTCCAGGTCCTGCCCGGACGGCCCGGGTGCGCCGGGATCGGTCGCCACCCGCGACGTCTCGGCGGGTGGAGCCGACAACCCCAGATCGTCCGCGATCTCCCGCAGCCGGGCGGTGACGGCCGCATCGACCTCGGCCGCCACCCGGTCGACGTGCTCGCCGGCCACCGCCCCGAGGTCGACACCGCGGCGCCACCGGGCAGCCTCCTGGGCGAGTGCGGCCCGCAGGTCCACGCACCGGCGGTGGACCTGCTGGTTGAGATCGATGCGAGCTTGCTGTAGCCGGGTGCGCAGGTCACGGGCCTGTGCCGCACCAAGGTGCCGGGCCGTGCGCACGGTGTCCGCACGGCGGCGATGCAGTGCGATGGCCACACTGTCGGGGGCACAGAGCGCATCGATCTGGTCGCACAATGCGCTTTCGCCGGCGCGCATCCGGTTCCGCTGCGCCAGCGTGGGGCTGTCTAGCCCGCTCGTCAGCAGGTCCACCAGCTCCGCGAGCACCGGATCGCCCGCGCGCGGCGCGGCGGCCACACCGACCCACGGCATCGACCCATACCGCGTGGCATGCCCGCGCACGGCCGTCCGGGCACCGGTGGCGACCGTCTGCCAATCCGCGTGGGCGTCGATCTTGGTGACGACACCGACCACCAGGTCGGTGCGGCGGGCCGCATCGTCGAGGACCCTCAGATCGGAATCGACCACCGGGGCGGCGGCGGAGACCGCGAACACGACGGCGTCCGGCTCGTCGGCGTGCTCGACGAAGCGGTGCCCGGGCAGTGCGGTGCGCAGTGCCGACACGAGAGTGGACGCCCCGGCGAACGGCGGCCCGGTCACCACCACGACGGGTGCGTTCACGGCGGCGTATCCCCTCCGGCCACCAGCCGAAGCTGCCCGCGGGCCAGGTCGGCACCGCAATCTCGATGCAGCGGACTGACCGGGCCCCGGCTGTATTGCAGCCAGCGCACTGCCGAGCGCAGCGGTGCCATCGGGGACGGCCGCAGACCGGCGGCGCGGACCACCTCATCGGCCGCCGCGGCGGTGGTGAGCACTGTCGTGTCCGCCGCGAGCAGTTCGGCAAGCGCGGGATCGGTGGCGGCGAGCGCATGCAACCTGGTCAAAGCGGTACGCAGCCTGCGATAGCGCAGCGGTGCCGAGAGTTCGGCCATCGCATCCAGGATCGGTGTCGGCTTACCGCCGGCCAACGCACACATCGGGACGGTGCGCACACCGGTCTGCGCGGTGATCGCCGCGGCCCGCGCCGCGGGGTCGGCCAGTGCGTCGGCCTTGTTGAGCACGATCAAACGCGGCCGGTCGGTGCCGAGATGAGCGCGACGGTCCTCGGGTTTGACGGTCTCGGCGATCACCAGCGCCACCACATCGGCGACAGCACCCTCGGGCACGCAGTCCAGTCCCTGATCCCGCAACACCGCCGAGACCGACCGACACCCGACACCCGGGCGACCCGTCACCCGAACCCGCACCGGCTGCCCCAGCGCGGCGATGATCGGACCCAGTCGAGGCCGGGAGCCGTCCTCGGCGAGCGCGGTCAACTCGGCGATCAAACCCACCCGTTCATCGTGGCATCGGTAGCGCACCCCGGTACGCGCCGATTTGGGCCTTGATGTGGGTCACACCGCTGTCCAGGCAACTGTTGGGTATCAATATGTGCCGCGATGCGGGTACCCCGGCTCCGATGAGCGACGATGGACCGATGTATGCCCAGGGGGAGGAGCCCGGGGGAGTCGATCCCGCGCCGGGTGCTCCCGCCCATCATCAACGCCGGGTGACGAGCTTCCGTACCCGCCGATCCCAGCTGACCGGGGGGCAGCAACAGACCTGGGAGCGCCGCTGGCCCGAGTTGGGCTCCGAGGCGCTGGATCCCGACGGACGGCCGGTCTCCCTCGACCTCGAGCAATGGTTCGGCAGGCGGGCACCGCTGATCGTGGAGATCGGCTGTGGCACCGGTACCTCGACCGCAGCGATGGCCCAGGCCGAACCCGAGCGCGATGTCATCGCCGTCGAGGTCTACAAGCGCGGGCTGGCGCAGCTGCTGTCGGCCATCGACCGCGAGGGCATCACCAACATCCGGTTGATCCGCGGTGACGGGGTGGACGTGCTGGAACACCTCGTGGGCAGCGGATCGCTGACCGGCGTCCGGGTGTTCTTCCCCGATCCGTGGCCCAAGGCCCGCCACCACAAGCGACGGCTCATCCAGCCCGCCTCGGTGGCCCTGATCGCCGACCGCCTCCGCCCCGGCGGGCTACTCCATGTGGCGACCGACCACCAGGGTTATGCCGAGCACATCGCCGAGGTGGGAGATGCCGAACCCGCGCTGCGTCGCGTCGGCATGGACGACGAGCTGCCGATATCGGTGGCTCGGCCGGAGACCAAATACGAGCGCAAGGCGCTGGCCGGACCGATCGTGACGGAGCTGCTGTGGGAACGGCGATGAGCGCTTGCACGAAGACCAGGAGGCCAAGGTGAGTATCGACACCGAGCCAGATCTCCCCGAGACCCCCGATGCCCCGGCCGAGCCGGCGTCCACCGTCCACCGCGTATTGCTGGTGTGGGATGCGCCCAACCTCGACATGGGGCTGGGCTCCATCCTCGGCGGCCGTCCCACCGCCGCGCACCGGCCCCGCTTCGACGCGCTGGGCAGGTGGCTGCTGAGCCGGACCGCGGAGCTGTCCGAACGCAGGCAGGCAGATGGGGGCGCGGTCCCGACCCTGGAGCCCGAGGCGACCGTCTTCACCAATATCGCCCCGGGTAGCGCCGATGTCGTCCGACCCTGGGTGGAAGCGTTGCGTAACGTGGGTTTCGCGGTCTTTGCCAAGCCGAAGATCGACGATGACAGCGACGTGGACAGCGACATGCTGGAGCACATCGCGCTGCGCCGCGGCGAGGGCCTGGCCGGTGTCGTGGTGGCATCCGCGGACGGTCAGGCGTTCCGGATACCCCTGGAAGAGATCGCCCACGAGGGCGTTCCGGTGCAGGTGCTCGGATTTCGCGAACATGCCAGTTGGGCGTTAGCGTCGGATAGCTTGGAGTTCGTCGACCTGGAGGACATCCCTGGTGTCTTCCGGGAACCGCTACCGCGAATCGGCCTTGATTCGCTGCCCGAGCAGGGCGCGTGGTTGCAGCCGTTCCGGCCGTTGTCAGCGCTGCTGACCTCGCGCGTTTGAACAATTGAAGCGACAATTCGCGCGCAACGAGAAACAGACCTGAAGAAGATTTTAAGGAGCTGACGTGTTCGCCTGGTGGGGTCGAACGGTGTACCAGTACCGATACATAGTCATCGGTGTCATGGTCGCACTGTGCCTTGGTGGCGGGCTGTTCGGAGCAAGTCTCGGACAGCACGTCACCCAGAGCGGTTTCTACGCTGATACCAGCGAGTCGGTACAGGCTTCGCTGATCGGCGACGAGGTGTACGGCCGTGACCGCACCAGTCACGTCGTCGCAATCCTCACGCCCCCGGATGACAAGAAGGTCACCGACAAGGCGTGGCAGCGCGAGGTGACCGGCGAACTGGACAAGGTGGTCGAGGACCACCCGGATCAGATCGTCGGCTGGGTTGGCTGGTTGAAGGCACCCGATACCGATAATCCGACGGTCAGCCAGATGAAGACCGAGGATCTGCGGCAGACCTTCATCAGCGTGCCGCTCAAGGGCGACGACGACGACACGATCCTGAAGAACTACCAGGCCGTCGAGTCCGACCTGAAGCAGGTCAACGGCGGGGACATCAAGCTCGCCGGGCTCAACCCGCTGGCCAGCGAACTCACCGGCACCATCGGCACCGACCAGAAGCGCGCCGAGATCGCGATCGTGCCGCTGGTCGCGGTCGTGCTGTTCTTCGTGTTCGGCGGCGCCGTTGCGGCCGCCTTGCCCGCGATCGTCGGCGGTCTGACCATCGCCGGAGCGCTCGGCATCCTGCGTTTCATGGCCGAGTTCGGTCCGGTGCACTTCTTCGCCCAGCCCGTGGTGACGATGATGGGCTTCGGTATCGCCATCGACTACGGCCTGTTCATCGTGAGCCGGTTCCGCGAGGAGCTCGCCGAGGGGTACGACGTACCGGCAGCGGTACGCCGCTCGGTGATGACCTCGGGCCGCACTGTCGCGTTCTCCGCGGTGATCATCGTGGCGTCGTCACTTCCGCTGTTGCTGATACCGCTCGGGTTCCTCAAATCGATCACGTACGCGATCATCACGTCGGTGCTGCTGGCGGCGTTCCTGTCGATCACGGTATTGCCCGCGGTGCTGGGCATCCTCGGGGCGAACGTCGATGCACTCGGCGTCCGCACGCTGCTGCGCGTGCCCTTCCTGGCCAACTGGCCGTTCTCCCGCAAGATCATCGACTGGTTCATCGAGAAGACCCAGAAGACGATGACGCGCGAGGAGGTCGAGAAGGGTTTCTGGGGCAAGCTGGTCAACGTCGTGATGAAGCGGCCGATCGCGTTCGCCGCCCCGATCCTCGTCGTGATGACGCTGCTGGTCATCCCGATCGGGCAGATGGCGCTCGGCGGCCTGAGTGAGAAGTATCTACCGCCGGACAATCCCGTGCGTATGGCGCAGGAGCAGTTCGACCGCGAGTTCTCCGGGTTCCGCACCGAACCGTTGACCCTGGTCATCCGCAGCGACAACGGCGAACCGTTGACCGATCAGCAGGTGGCGGCCGTTCGCGCCGACGCCCAGACGATCTCCGGTTTTGCGGGCGCCGACAAACCGTCGGAGATGTGGCAGGAGCGGCCGGCTCAGGAGAGTGGGTCCAAGGATCCGTCTGTCCGAGTGATCCAGAACGGGCTGGTCGACAACAGCACCGCGCCCAAGAAGATCGAGGAGCTGCGCGCGCTCACGCCGCCGCGTGGAACGACGATCCTGGTCGGTGGCACCCAGGCGCTGGCTCAGGACAGCATCCTGACGCTGTTCGACAAGTTGCCGTTGATGGTCGTGATCCTGGTCATCACCACCACGATCCTGATGTTCCTGGCGTTCGGATCACTGGTGCTGCCTATCAAGGCGGCGTTGATGTCCGCCCTCACATTGGGCTCCACGATGGGCATCTTGACCTGGATGT
The DNA here is from genome assembly GCF_000416385.1 of Mycobacterium sp. VKM Ac-1816D. Lineage (NCBI taxonomy): Bacteria > Bacillati > Actinomycetota > Actinomycetes > Mycobacteriales > Mycobacteriaceae > Mycobacterium > Mycobacterium sp. VKM Ac-1816D. Next base: position 5,641 of record NZ_AOHQ01000112.1, on the reverse strand, counting down.
TCGTCGAGGGCGGGCATGGCTCCGGGTTGTTCAACTACACCCCGCAGCCGTTGTTCGCGCCGATGATCGGCCTGATCATCGCGGTGATCTGGGGCCTGTCGACCGACTACGAGGTGTTCTTGGTCTCTCGCATGGTCGAGGCGCGCGAACGCGGTCTGTCCACGGCCGAGGCCATCCGCATCGGAACGGCCACCACGGGTCGACTGATCACCGGCGCCGCTCTGGTGCTGGCCGTCGTGGTCGCGGCGTTCGCATTCTCCGATCTCGTCGTGATGAAGTACCTGGCCTTCGGTCTGTTGATCGCGCTGCTGCTCGACGCCACCGTGATCCGGATGTTCCTGGTGCCGGCGATCATGAAACTGCTCGGCGACGACTGCTGGTGGGCGCCACAGTGGATGAAGCGCGTTCAGGAGAAGATCGGTCTCGGTGAGACCGAACTGCCCGATGAGCGCAAGCGTCCCGGGTTCCGCGAACCCGATGAGGAGCCGGCCGACGAGGCAGCGCTGGTGGGTGCCGGTGTACCCGCGCGCCCGCAGCACGACCCGGGGCATCCGATCGCTCCGCCGCCCCGCGGTCTCCCGCCCGTGCGTCCCACGGGTCCGTCCGCAGTCGGGACGAGCCGGATTCCCACTCCCCCGGTGGCACCCGAACCTCCGACGACGCGGTTCGCCGCGCAGCCGGACTCGGCCGCGACGTCGGCGATCAACGCGGTCAACGCACCGACCGAACGCAGGCCGCGCACCGAGCAGAATCCTGCACGGGAAAAGCGCGAGATCGAGTCGTGGCTGGGCGAGTTGCGCGGTAGCGCCGCACCCACCACGGCGATCCCGAGCGCAGGCCCGGGCGCCTCGCAGCCGGCCGCACCCGCCGGTGGCGACAGCGATCAGACGACCGCCATTCCCGCCCAACGGGATTCGGGCGATCCGGAGCCGACGGAGAAGCTCGACACCCGCGCCGCGCGGGAGACGACCGACGATGCCCCCACCCGACGTGGTGGCGGCGTCAGTGCGGCCGATCTGCTTCGCCGGGAGGGCCGTCTGTAAGGGCTTCGGGCTCCAGCTCGGCCACCACCTGCTCCTGCTCGGCCTCGGGATCGTCGGCCAGCAGGACCCGGATGGCGCTGTTGAGCACCGCCAGTATGGGAACCGCCAACAGCGCCCCGAGGATGCCGGCCAGTACGCCGCCGGTGGCGATCGCGAGTACCACCGCAAGGGGATGGACCGACACCGCGCGGCCCATCACCAAAGGCTGGAGCACATGTGATTCGAGCTGTTGCACCGCGAGGATCAGCCCGAAGGTGATCAGCGCGTAGACCCAGCCCTTGGCGATCAGCGCGACGATCACCGCGACGCCACCGGTGAGCACCGCGCCGATCAGCGGGACGAACGCGCCGAGGAACACCAGGGATGCCAGCGGCAGGGCGAGCGGGATGCCCATGATGGCCAGTCCGGTACCGATACCGACGGCGTCGACGAGTGCCACCAGGCAGGTGGCCCGCACGTAACCGGTGAGCGATCCGAAACCTGCGCGGCCCGCGTCGCGGACCCGCTCCCGCACCGTCGTCGGGAAGATCTTTGTGACGTAGGTGAAGATCTCCCGACCACCCAGCAGCAGAAAGATCAGGGTGAACAGCACCAACAGGGCGCCGGTCAGGATCTCTGTGACGGTGGCCGCCGTCGACAACGCACCGCTGGTGACCCTGGCCTGATTCTCCTGCAGGGTGCTTATCACCGCGTCGCCCGCGTGGTCGATCTGATCTCGGCTCAGGTGCAGCGGCCCGTCGATCAGCCAACCCCGCACACCGTCCACGCTGGCAGACACTTGATCCACCAATGCCGGTGCGCCGCTGATGAATTGGCTGACGACGAAGCTGAGCAATCCGCTGACGATCGAGATGGAGCTCAGCAGCACCACCGCCACCGCCCAGCCCCGCGGCGCGCGCCGACGATGCATGAAGTCGACGAACGGCGTCAGCAATGCCGCGAACATCGTCGCCAAGGCCACCGACACGACGATCAGCATCATGTGGCCGATCACCCACAGCAGCGCCACGACGGCCGATCCGATCACCAGCAGGCGCCACGACCAGGCCGCAGCCTTGCGGACCAACGGATGTACCGACTGATCGGCGACCGGATCTATTGCCATGGGCTTACCGTACGCGCGACTCGCCGGGTTATCGCAGGTCATGCGCCACGTGGCCCGGCTACCCTTGATCACGTGTCGCACGACGCGCCGATGAGCGACGCCCATGACCGCGACGTCCGTACCCGCGGCAAATACTGGTGGGTCCGCTGGGTGGTCATCGTGGTCGCGGTGGCGGTGCTGACGGTCGAGTTGACGCTGGTCTGGGATCAACTGGCCAAGGCGTGGCGGAGCCTGCTCTCGGCGAATTGGTGGTGGGTTCTCGCGGCCGTCGTCGCGGCGATGGCGTCGATGCACAGCTTCGCCCAGATTCAGCGCACGCTGTTGCGCTCGGCCGGCGTGCAGGTTCACCAGTGGCGTTCGGAAGCGGCGTTCTACGCAGGTAATGCGCTGTCCACGACACTGCCCGGCGGTCCGGTGCTCTCGGCGACATTCGTCTACCGCCAGCAGCGGTTGTGGGGTGCGTCCCCGGTGGTGGCGTCCTGGCAGCTGGTCATGTCGGGAGTCCTGCAGGCCGTCGGTCTCGCATTGCTCGGTCTGGGTGGAGCGTTCCTGTTGGGCGCCAGCCGGAATCCGTTGTCGCTGATCTTCACCTTGGGCGGGTTCTTCCTGCTGCTGGTCCTGGCACAGTCGGTCGCGGCCAATCCACAGCAGATCGACGGTATCGGCGTGCGACTGCTGTCCTGGTTCAATGCGTTGCGAAACAAGCCGGCCGACATGTGGCTGGACAAGTGGCGCGAGCTGCTGTGCCAGCTGGAATCGGTGCGATTGAGCCGACGAGCGCTGGGCAACGCGTTCGGCTGGTCGCTGTTCAACTGGATCGCCGATGTCGCCTGTCTCGCTTTCGCCGCGTACGCCGCCGGTGGTCACCCCTCGCTGGCGGCGCTGACGGTGGCCTACGCGGCCGCCCGCGCGGTGGGATCCATCCCGCTGATGCCCGGTGGGCTGCTGGTGGTCGAGGCCGTGCTGGTACCCGGGCTGGTATCCAGCGGTATGTCGTTGGCCTCGGCCATCTCAGCGATGTTGATCTATCGGTTGGTCAGTTGGATCTTCATCTCCGCCATCGGCTGGGTGGTGTTCTTGTTCTTGTTCCGCACCGAGATGGACGTCGACCCGGACGCACCGGCAGAGCCCGAAGACAAGGAGTGCCGTGATAACTAGAAGCGCCTGCACCGCGGTACTTTTCGCCGCAGCATTGGCGGTGTCGGGATGTTCGCCTACCACCGAGCAACCCGCCACGAGTACCGAGGGTTCGCCGACCGTCTCCCCCGCCGCGCCAGGCAGCGGCAACCCGACGACATCGCCCTCCCCCACTCCCGCGGCCGAGGCCCCCGTGGCGACCCCCGTGCTGGCCCGGGCTGTCGCCGCACCGGTACCGGTCCGGGCCACCGATGGTCGGACGCATCTCGCCTACGAATTGCTGTTGACCAACGCGATGGATCAAGACATCACCGTCGATTCCCTGCAGGTCCGCGCCGGCGACGCCGGTGAGCCGCTGCTGACCCTCAGCGGCGCCGATCTGGCCGAACGCACCCGGATTCTGGGCACCACCGCACCGACAGGCCGCCTCGGACCAGCACAGTCGGCATTGGTGTGGCTCGATGTCAGTACCGACGAGGACGCTGCACCAACCGAACTAGACCATCAGGTCCAGGTCACTCTCACCACACCGATGCCGCCGCTGCTGCCGCCGCAGCTGACCGAGACCGTCGCCCCGGTCACCGTGCAGTCGCGTACACCGGTGGTCATCGCGCCACCACTACGCGGCCCGCAGTGGTGGGATGCCAATGGGTGCTGCGGCATGACGCCTCACCGAATGGCGATCAACCCGATCGACGGTGCACTCTGGGGCGCCGAGCGGTACGCCATCGATTATGTGCAATTGCTGCCCGATGGTCGTTTGTTCACCGGTGACGTCGCGGATACCGCGTCGTACGCCTACTTCGGTGCCGACGTGCACGCCGTGGCCGATGGTCCGGTGGTTGCGGTGCTCGACGGACTGCCCGAGCAGGTACCGGGGAAGAGTCCGACCGGGCTGCGCCTGGACCAGTACGGCGGAAACCATGTGGTGCAGGACATCGGCGGCGGGAACTATGCCTTCTACGCTCACCTGAAGACAGGATCGGTGGCTGTGAAACCCGGTGACCGACTGAGCACCGGCCAGGTGCTGGGCTCACTCGGTAACAGTGGCAACACCGATGCTCCGCACCTACATTTCCACATCATGGACTCCCCGGATCCGTTGAAAGCCGACGGCTTGCCGTTCGTCTTCGACAGCTTCCGACTCACCGGACGCACCGATGACCGTCTTGGTCCCGATGGTGATGCCATCGACACCGTACAGGCAGGTAAGCCGGCACCCATGGTGCCGGACTTCGCGGCCCGAGACGAAACCCACGTCACGCCACTGGTTTCCGATGTGATGGACTATCCCGGTGAGTGAGCGAACCGGACTCCCGCCGACCAGACCAGCCATCGCGCTACTCACCGATGTGGCATGCGTGCTGGTGTTCTGCACCATCGGACGGCGCAGTCACTCCGAGGGCTTGACCCTCACCGGTATCGCCGAGACCGCATGGCCCTTCATCACGGGGACAGTGGCGGGCTGGCTCGCGGCCCGCGCCTACCCCGGCGACTTCAAGCCCTCGGCGATATACCCAACCGGTCTCATTGTCTGGGCCAGCACCGTGATCATCGGGATGCTGTTACGCAAGGCGACGTCGGCGGGCACAGCGCCGAGCTTCATCGTCGTGGCCACACTGACCACCGCAGCGTTGCTCATCGGATGGCGAGCCGTCGCCGCCGCTGTAGCACGCCGCTAGAGCACAGCGATAATCGCTGTATTCTGCTGCACACCAGCATCATCCGAGATTCCGGCTTCACTGTGCAGTTGTCAAGGTACGTCTTAGCTGAGTTGCCCTATATGTTCGAAGCGGTGGCATCACCCAGGTCGATCACAAGTGCGCGAGAGACAAGAATCCTGCTGAGCCACATCCGCCTCGTCCGTGTCGACACCGGACTGCCGTCGTCTGCCATCGGCTTACGGATCACGGGCACTGGACAGGCGGCCAGCGCCGACGACATCGGACCACATACTGCGCCTACCCACGATCGCCCATGCGACGGCACCGCCCCGAGCAATCCGATCGGTACTGCGAGCGTGGAATTGAGGACCGGAACCCATTGCTTCCAGGAACTTTTCAGCACGGTGCGCGCCAGCGGTCAGCCGTGCCATAACGCCGCTCCGCACCACGCCAAACACCTGCGATCGATATCATCCATCCTGGTACCCAACCTCCCAAACAAGGTCAGCAAACGTAGGCCCAAAGGCAACACGACCCACACGGCCACCAGGGCGGGCGGAGTCATTCTCGACGGCACGAGAACCATCGAGACAGGTTCACCGGATCGAGATCGGGAACCACCAGCAGTCGAACTTATGTGCTACTCCTCAGGTTTTCGTGGGGAGCTTGATGTGGAGCCCGCCGAGGCACAG
>NZ_AOHQ01000111.1:0-70858 GCF_000416385.1 Mycobacterium sp. VKM Ac-1816D | reverse complement strand
GCACCGTGACCCGCATCGCCGTCACCGGCACCGCCCAAGTCGAAGGCGGCGACCTCCTGGTCGTGATCTCCTGAATGGTCGGCCTCACCTCAACGGGGGACCGTGGGGCCGACCACAAGTGGGTACGCTTATCGGCGCGACTGGTCTGCTGTGGCGCCACGCCACAGCATCGAGTTCCACATCCGATGTGGAACAAGAGGGAACCCGGTGGGAATCCGGGACTGTCCCGCAACGGTATGCAGGAACGACCGCCGTCATCGGCACTGGTGCGTAGCACCGGGAAGCGACGGCCTTTAGGTGCATCGATGTGATGCGTGCCTGCGAGTCCGAAGACCTGCCAGCCGTGCCGGGTGCGCCGCGCCCGGCGGCCCATCGCCTCGTGGAAAAGGCGGATGTCCGATGAGCGGTCAATGCCGCACGCTGATCGACGTCCGCCGGTGATGAGCTACCCGTCTCACTGAAGGACGTCAGCTGTGCCCCTGAATACCATCGCGTTGGAGTTGGTGCCGCCCAATCTGGACCGTGGACCCGACCACGTCCGTGACGAGGCGCGCAAGATCCTGGAACTGTCGACAACGGCGGGCATCTCTGGGCGTATCGGGCATGTGATGCTCCCCGGCATGATCGAGGAGGATGGCGACCGGCCCGTCGAGATGCTGCCCAAGATGGACGTTCTCGACTATTGGACGGCACTGCGCGCGGATCTCGCCGGGGTGCGCGGTTTGTGCACCCAGGTCACCGCCTTTCACGACGAGACAGCGCTGCGCACCCGCCTGACGGACCTGAACACCGTGGGATTCGACGGCATGATCTTCGTCGGGGTACCGCGCACCATGAACGACGGTGACGGTCACGGTGTGGCTCCGGCAGATGCACTCTCGAAGTTTGACGGGTTGGTCGCCAACCGAGGCGTCATCCTCATCCCTACCCGCGAGGGTGAGCAGGGCAGATTCGACTTCAAATGCACCAAGGGTGCCACCTTCGGCATGACCCAACTGCTCTATTCGGATGCGATCGTGGACTTCCTGCGAGTTTTCGCCAAGGCCACTGAGCACCGCCCGGAGATCTTGCTGTCCTTCGGATTCGTGCCGAAGATAGAGAGCCGGGTCGGGTTGATCGACTGGTTGATCCGGGACCCGGGCAACGAGGCGGTCGCTGCCGAACAGGCCTTCGTCAGACGACTCGCCGCCAGCGACTCCGCCACGAAACGTGTTCTCTTGGTCGACCTCTACAAGAAGGTCATCGACGGAGTGGTGGGCCTCGGATTCCCACTGAGTCTGCATTTCGAGGCGCCCTACGGTGTCAGCGCGCCCGCATTCGACACCCTCGCCGAGATGCTGGCCTACTGGTCGCCGCGATGAGCGTACGTGACCGTGACACGCCGATGCGGGTCATGGGTATCCTCAACGCGACACCCGACTCCTTCTGGGCGCGAAGCAGATTCGATACAGTCGATCGGGCCGTGGAGGCCGGCCTGATGATGTTCGACGACGGAGCTTGGGCGGTGGACGTCGGCGGAGAATCGACTAGGCCGGGAGCTGTTGCGGTATCCGTGGACGAAGAGCTCGGTCGTGTGGTGCCGATCGTCACCGAACTCGCTCATTGCGGTGTGGTGTCGGTCGATACCCGTAATCGTGAGGTCGCAGAGCAAGCAGTCCGGGCCGGAGCACGCATCATCAACGACGTGTCCGGCAAGCTGTACGACCTCGCCGGGCGACTGAGCGTCGGGTATGTGAGCATGCACGCGCATACGGTTCCGGTTCTGGCAGAAGGGTACCCGGAATATGGCGACGTGAACGCCGAGGTGCGAGCCTTTGTCCAGGGAACTGCTGAATCGGCATTCTCAGCTGGTGCCAGGCCGGTGTGGGTGGATCCGGGAATCGGGTTCGGCAAGTCTGTTGCCGACAACCTCGAATTGCTGCGCCGACTACCTGATCTGTGCGGCGGGCCTTTTCCCGTGCTACTCGGGATGAGCCGCAAGTCTTTTCTCGGCGCGATGACCGGTCGCGGTGTGGACGATCGGCTGGCGGCCTCGCTTGCTGTCGTGGGCCCGGCCTGGGCGGCAGGAGTCGACACCGTGCGAGTCCACGACGTCCCAGAGACCGTCGATACCATCACTGTGCTCGAGGCACTTGGTGGAACGGCCCGAGCGCCTACAGTGCCCCTGAGTGATCAATGAGACCGTGCCCCGGAGCCCGTAGGACTCCGGGGCACGACCGTCGTCAACGTTCTGCGCGCACCGCCGTGGCGGCCTCGACCATGTTGCGGAGCGACTCGATGACCTCGTCGGTCCTGCGAGTCTTCAGGCCGCAGTCCGGGTTGACCCAAAGGCGTTCCGCAGGCACCGCTTCCAGCGCCTCACGTAGTGCCACGATCATCTCCTGCGTGGTTGGCACCCGCGGGGAATGAATGTCGTAGACCCCCGGTCCCACTCCATTGCTGAAGCCCACCGCGTTGAGATCGGTGAGCACCTCCATATGCGATCGTGCCGCCTCGATGGACGTGACGTCGGCATCGAGGTCGGCGATGGCGCCGATCACTTCCCCGAACTCCGAGTAGCACAGATGGGTGTGCACCTGGGTGTCGTCGCGCACACCCGCAGTGGCCAACCTGAAGGCCTCCACCGACCACGCCAGGTAATCCTTCTTCTCCTTGGAGCGCAATGGGAGGAGTTCGCGCAGCGCCGGTTCATCGACCTGGATGATGGCGATACCGGCCTTCTCCAGGTCCACCGTCTCGTCCCGAATCGCGAGTGCGACCTGTGCTGCCGTATCGGCCAGCGGTTGGTCATCACGGACGAACGACCACGCCAGGATGGTCACCGGACCGGTCAGCATTCCTTTGACCGGTTTGGCGGTGAGCGACTGCGCGTAGGCCGCCCACTCGACGGTCATCGGGCGCGGACGCGCCACGTCGCCGTAGAGAATCGGGGGACGGACACACCGGGACCCGTAGGACTGAACCCAACCGTTCTGGGTGGCGAAGAACCCCTCCAACTGCTCGGCGAAGTACTGCACCATGTCGTTGCGCTCGGGCTCACCGTGCACCAGCACGTCGATGCCGAGTTCTTCCTGCAACGCGATGACAGCCGCTACCTCGTCTTTCATTTTCTGCTCATACTGGGCTTCGTCGATCCTGCCGGCACGAAGATCTGCGCGTGCCAACCGGATCTCGGTGGTCTGCGGGTATGAGCCGATGGTCGTGGTCGGCAGCGTGGGGAGGTTCAGCCGTTCCTGCTGCGCGGTGCGCCGATCGGCGGCGATGCCCCGTCCGGATGCTCCCGCGACCCGGATGTCGTCGAGTCGGGAGCGGATATCGGTGTTGTTCAGCCGAGGGTCGACCTTGCGGGAAGCCGCTGCGGCATTCGAGTTTTCGATCTCCGAGGCGATGGCTGCCCTGCCCTGCGCGAGCCCCTTGGCCAAGGTCACCACTTCGGCGACCTTCTCGGCGCCGAAGGCCAGCCAGCTACGCAATGCCTCATCGAGGTCGGTCTCGGGCTCCAACGAGTACGGCACGTGCAGTGTCGAGCACGATGTCGACACGACGACACGGCCGGCTGGGCCCACAAGCGTGGCGAGTGTGGCCAGCGCGCTCTCCAGGTCGGTGCGCCAGATGTTGCGTCCGTCGACAACGCCGGCGACGACGGTCTTTTCGGCCAGTTCCGGCACAGCAGCAACGGCATCCACCGAGCCGTCCACCGCGTCGATTCCGATGGCCTCGACAGGGGTGCGGGCCAGGGCAGGCAACGCGTCGGTCAACTGGCCGAAGTATGTCGCGACGAAGATGGCCGGGCGGTGGGAGAGCGCACCGAGCCGGGCGTACGTGGTCTCGGCCAGTGCACCGACGTCGTCGACGTCATCGGTGACCAGGATCGGCTCGTCGATCTGAACCCAACCGATCCCGCGTTCGGCAAGGAGCTCCAGCAGTTCAGCGTAGACATCGACCAATTCGTCGAGCCGCTCGATCGGCGCGCCGGCACCGTCGACGGCCTTGCTCAGCGCCAGATAGGTGATGGGACCCACGACTACCGGACGCAGCGGCACATCGACCGCCGTCGCCTCGTCGAGTTCGGCGAGCAGTTTGGCGGGATTCAGCGTGAAAGCGGTATTCGGGCCGATCTCGGGAACGATGTAGTGATAGTTGGTGTCGAACCACTTGGTCATCTCCAAGGGGGCAACGTCGACGCCGTCGTACGTCCCGCCGCGGGCGGCGGCGAAGTAGCGGTCCAGGTCGTCGCGGACGCCCGCAACACGCGGGGGCAGGGCTCCGAGCAACACCGATTGGTCCAGCATGTGGTCGTAGTAGGAGAAGGTGTTGACCGGTATCGAGTCCGCGCCGGCGTCGGCCAGGTGGCGCACGGTGTCACCCCGCAGGGTGGCTGCCACAGCTTCGAGCTCGGCGCGGTCCATCTTTTTGGACCAGTACTTCTCAACCGCGCGCTTCAGCTCGCGGTTCGGGCCGACACGCGGCGACCCCAGGATGGTGGCGGTGAACAAAGGGGCAGATTGTGTTGTCACGCAGAGTCCTTCAGCAACGATGGGGAGCCCACCGCCCATAGGAACGTGCAACCGAAGAGGCCGCCCGCAGGTATGCCGAGGCCGCTGTCGGCCATACGCCCAGTCCACGAGGCGATGCGCCGCCGGGCGCGGCGCGCCCGGCACAGCTGGCAGGTCTTCGGACTCACAGGCACACACCCAAAGGTGTTCCTACTGGCCGTCGCTTCCCGGTGCTGCGCACCAGTGCCGTTGACGGCGGTCGTTCCTGCATACCGCTGCGGGACAGTCCCGGATTCCCACCGGGTTCCCTCTCACCACGGGTAGGTACCAACCCCGTGACTCGATGCCGACAGCGCAGAACTCACACCGTCGGCAGACCAGTTGCAGAAGGAACTGTACCGGCACGAGGTCCGGCTACCGGCCGCTCCGCGTCGCCCGAACCTGATGTCCCGACTGGTCACCCATGTCGATGTTCCGGTGCGGCAACCGTGGCCGGCGAGAACGCCGCACGTCAAAGTCCTTTTTGACGCTGAGAGCGCACTCAGCGTGCGATGGGGTTGGCGCGGCTTTGCGCGAAATCCGCCACGGCTGGTTATGGTCGGCTGTGCCTGAATTCGATCGACGCAGTGCGATGTTGATGCTCGGACTCGGTGCGGCGGCCGCCGCACTCCCCGCCGCGACCGCTCACGGCGAGCCTTTGCCCGGTGATCTGGGCCCCGGGCCGGGGACTCCGACGCCCGAAGCGGCGGCGCCGCCCATCCTGTGGCAGGACGAATTCAACGGTCCGGCCGGATCACCGCCGGACCCCGCGTCGTGGTTCATCGTGCCGCAGCGTGAGACCATCCGTAACCCGGTCGAGTGGGACAAGCCGTTCAACATGGGCCGCTATGTCACCGACCAGGAACACGTGTTCCAGGACGGCAACGGCAACCTGGTCATCCGCGCCACGGAGGGACCGGGTGCCAATATCCAGGAGAAGTTCGCCAGCGCCAAGATCATCGGCAACTGGCGCGGCGGAGTGGGGACGACCTGGGAGGCGCGCGTCAAACTGAACTGCCTGACCAACGGCGCGTGGCCGGCCTTCTGGCTGATCAACGACAATCCGGTGCGCGGCGGCGAGGTCGACCTGTTCGAGTGGTACGGCAATCGGGATTGGCCGTCGGGCACCACCGTTCACGCGCGTCTGGACGGCACCCAGTTCCAGACCTTCAAACACCCCATCGACAGCAATTGGCACACCTGGCGGATGACCTGGAAGCCCGAGGGGATGTACTTCTGGCGCGACTACGAACCGGGCATGGAACCGTTCTGGACGGTGCGCGCGGATTCGTTGGGGGAATGGCCGTTCAACGATCCGGGCTTCACAATGGCGCCGGTGTTCAACATCGCCATCGGTGGTTCCGGTGGCCGTGAGCCCGCTGGTGGCAACTATCCCGCCGAGATGCTGATCGATTGGATCCGGGTCTTCTAGCCCCTGGACAACCAACCCTGGGCGCATGACGCCGGCCGGAGCGGCGACAAAGCCACCCCGGCCGGGTATCGCCTGATTATTCCGTTGAGCCGGTGTCCGCGTCGGTGGAGTCGCTGGTGCCAGATCCCGACGAACCGCCGGTGGAGTTGTCCGTGGTCGAGCTCGTGTCACTCGCCGCCGCGTCCTTCTCGCCTCCGGTATCCGCCGGGCTGTCAGCGGTATCGGTAGCGACAGTCGTGTCCGTCTCGGGCGTATCCGGCTCCGACGTTGCGGTTCGGGAGGTCTCGGTTCGAGAGGTGGTGGTTCGCGACGAGGTGCTCTCGGGCTCGGCCTGAGTGGCCTCGATGACTGCCATCCGTGACGAATCGGTGCTCTCCAGGGCGGGATCCGTTGCGCTGGTTTGCGTGTCGACCTCGTCATCGCCCGGTGCGGTGGCGGTGCGCAACGTCGTGGTCGGTGCGGTTGTTCCGGCGACGGACTGTGTCGTCGTGGCGGTGCTGTTCGGCTGGCCCCATCCTGCCGCCCAGTTGGCCGCCGCTTCGGCCAGGGCTGCCTGCCAGTTTGCCACCGCCTCGGCCACCGGATCAGCCGGCGCCGGCTCCTCGACCTCCGGAGCCTCCGGGACCACCGGAGCGTCTGGCAACTCCTCCAGCGTCGGCAGTTCATCCACCGGGATTCCGCTTTCCGGAACGGGGCCGTTCTCGGCGATCCAGGCCTGGACCACGGTGGCGGCCTGCTTGGGTGTGTAGTCGTCGCGGAACAGGCCCCAGGTGTCCTCGACCTCGGTCGAGCCGGAGTCTCTGTCGACCAGGGAGTAGATGAATTGTGGTCCCACGCCGTCGAGTTCGGACCAGGTTGTCACGAAATCTTCGATGAACTCGGCCTGCTGGGCCTCGGAGACATAGGAGGTCGGCAGACCGTATTCACTTGTCCACACGGTCTTGTCGCCGTCACCGTATTGCGCCATGAGGTCCTGCATGGCCTGCAACTGTCCGACCGCCGATATCTCGTTGCCGAAGCCATCGCCGAACTTCCAGTCGTAGTTGTACGGGTGATAAGACAGCGCGTCGAAGTAGCCCGCGGCCCCGGATTCGTACATCGTCTCGACGAAGTCCACGGGGTTGATGTTGATCCCACCCCAGCTGAGTCCGGCGGTGACGACGCCGCCGACGACGGTGCCACTGGGGTCGACCTCCTTGACCGCGGTGTAACCGGCCTTCAACAGTTCGGTGTAGGCGGCCGGATCGGGGCGGGGATTCCAGAACACGAAACTCTGTGGTTCGTTCCAGATTTCGTATGCCGAAATACGCGCGGTTTCGGGATCACCCGCACCGGCGCCGTATCGTTCGGCCAGCGCGCCCATGAAGTCACCGAAGTCCTCCGGGTCACGCGGAGCCCCGTAGGCCGAGTCCTGGATATCCGATGCCCAGGTCGGGGTGCTTGTCACGGCACCCATCACCGCGATACCGCGTTCGTATGCGGCATCGACGACCTTGTCCACCTCGCTCCAGTTGTAGACGCCCGGTGCGGGCACAACGGCACGCCACGGCACGAAGATCCGAATCTGGGTGACACCGAGGGACTCCATGGTGTCCAGTGCGACCTCCACCTCGGCCGGCGTCATGAAGTAGAGCTCGGATTCGGCGATGCCGACGGCGTTGGGAGAGGTATCGATGGCCGCGGCGAGCGTCACCTGGGCTGACACCTGCTGGACATCCTGCGTCGGTGGGGGCGGCGCTCCGGTCTGGACCGACGCCCCGACCAGGGCTGCCGCAAACAATGGCGCTGCTACTGAGCAAAGTGGATTAGCTGCTCGCTGCCAGGGCCCCTGCATGATGCCTTCTCCTCACTCCAGATATCCAGGATCATCAAGATGTGATTCGGATCACTCCGCTTGATATTGGAGATGTACCCATGCAATTTTTCGTCTAATCAAAGAAATCCAGAAAAGATGAAGCAAATGACCGCGCAGAGCCGAAGTGTGCGAAAGTGTGGCCCTGAAGTGCTTATATAGGGGGCCTTAACCGCACGTGAAGACTTGCTTCGCGAATGGCATGTACTCAAAAAAATGACGGAGAGATGCGGTCAGATTGCGCAAAATGGTACCGATGGTGAAATTATCAAGATTGCAAATTGCGTTGTGTGAACAATTGTTCCGGACGGCTGGCGTATCGGTCAAAGATTTGCCAGATCTGCAATCATGGGCCAAACGCCCAGTTAATTGGACGCGGCAGGGCTACGGAAGCTTCGCGACCTGGCAGATTTGGACAGTTGGCGAGTGGGGCTACCTACACACCCAGCTGAGCGCGCGCCGCGGTGATGCCCTGGATCCCGATGTCGTCGCGCCGCTGGGCGCTCCACTGTGCTCTGTCCATGGCGAAGGACAGCATGGTGTCGGGCCTGTCGCGGCGCAGCGCCAGCTCCGCGCCGGTGTAGGTGTAGGGCAGCGCGCGGGTGACGCCGAGCGATGCGGCGTTGTCATGCCATGCGCGGGTCGTCGCCCGTGCACCGCCGAGGCCGGCGAACAGCAGGTGTAGCGCAGCGTGTCGTATCTCCAGGCCCAGTCCGCGACCTTGGAATTCGATGCCGAGCCAGGACCCCGTGCTGGCGACCCGCAGCGTCGGGAAATGGGTCGCGGATAACGAGCACATCCCTACCAATCGATCGTCTCGATCCGATGCGGCCAGCACGATATCCCAGTTGTCGGCGCAGGTGTTCGCTCGGCAACGCCAGTAGTACTGCATCGCGTTGCGCTGCAACAATTTTGTCGGCGCATCCGTCCATGGTTCGGAAAACGGCATGGTGCTCGGGTCGTGAATGCCGCCGGCGGCCAGTTCGGCAAGCTTGAATCCGAGATCGTCGGTGACGTAGGTCAACGTGATCCGCGGTGTGCGCACGCGAAGGTCGAACAGGGGCCATAACGCACTCATGGGTACATGTCATCGCGTGGCGGGGGCGCAGCGCAAGCTCATATTGAGGTGGGGTGGGATTGCCAATGTTGGTCCTCGCGACGAAATGGGTATCCGCCAGGCGAGGCGCTGAAGAATGCGGCGTTTGACCTGGGACGGCAGAGGGCATTTCAGCCCGGCAGTGCTGACCCGTTGACCCGCGAGAGGCAAAGATGACTACCGCTTACCCGTTTGACGGCGACTCCCGACTGGTGACCATGGTGACCGACGGCGTATACGCGCCGCAGGAGGATTCGCGATTGCTGGTCGAAACCATGGAAAAGAGCGGGCTCGCCTTGGGAAGCAGAGTGGCCGACCTGTGTACCGGCAGCGGTGTCGCGGCGATCAATGCTGCGGTGCAGGGCGCGTCAAGCGTCTCGGCATTCGATATCTGCCCGCGGGCGGTGCGATGCGCTCGCGCCAACGCCGAGATCGCCGGTGCGTCGGTCGACGTCCACCTGGGATCCTGGGCGCGCGCAGCGGAATTCGGCCCCTTCGACCTGGTGATATGCAACCCGCCCTACGTTCCCCACGACCCGGCGCTTGACGCACTGCCCGCAACGGTCGGCCCCGCACGTGCCTGGGATGCCGGCGCGGACGGTCGGACGGTGCTGGATCCGCTGTGCGCGGCCGTTCCCACGCTGCTGGCTGACGGTGGCAGCGTGTTGATCGTGCAGTCGGAGTTTGCAGATCCGCGGAAGACGCTGGAGGCGTTGTCGGCCGTTGGGTTGGACGCCGATATCGTGGCTTGGGAATGGATCCCGTTCGGCCCGGTCCTGAGCGCCCGTGCCCAGTGGCTGGAAGATACGGGACGGTTGCAGCCGGGTCGGCGTGAAGAGGAGCTACTGGTGATCAGGGCCGACAAGCCATGAGTGAGAAAGAGTTTCGTATCGTTCGGGTGGTGCGCGGCGGTCCGGTCCTGGTTCAGGGGCCGGTGTCGGTGGAACTCGCCGATGGCACGACCATCCAATCGGACCGATTCATGGTCGCGATATGCGCCTGTGGGCGAAGCAAGGACTATCCGCTGTGTGACACCAGCCACCGGCGACGCTGCCGCACGTCAGGGGCGAAAAAGGTGAAGGCGACGGAATCGGCCGACGACAACAACTGACTGTTAGATGAAGCGGGCCGGATTCATATCCGGCCCGCCTCTTCGTAGTGCAGACCCTACTTAGTCGAGCGAGCGTCGCAGCGAGCTCTGGTTCTGGTCCCAGGATCGCAACATGTGATCGGCCAATTTGTCCTCGACGAGGGCGTGGGCGCGGATCCCGAAGACGACATCGCGATCGAGATGGGGTTCGCGGGACAGCAGGTCGCCCACCACATCGGTGCGCACCACCTGCTCATGGACGGCATCGGCCTCGACATGCTCGGCGTAGAACGCGATGCATTCCTGCGGGGCTCCCAACCTCTGCAGTGCATCGACCAAGCGGCTGGACCCCGGAGGCGAGGTGATCTCGGTGGAGGCGAAGTGCCCGATGGCCGCTCCGCGGTGCCGACGGTGCAGACCGAACAGCGACATGAGGTTCACGGCAGCGAGCGCCTCGGCCGGAACAATATCGATATAGCCAAGGTAGTCGGAATCCAACTCCGCGGCGTCCATGAGGTCGGCGAACAGCCGCTGATGCAAGCGCGTGCCGTTCCCCGCGCCGAACTCGTCGAACTCGACGGCGACGAACGCCGCCTTGGCCTGCCCGATGAGCCGCGGGATGGCCCACGCGTGCGGATCGCCTTCCTTCAGGTGGTAGAGCGAGCGGTGCACGAAGTACTCGCGCATCTGATCCCAGGTGCCCTTGTCTCGCAGATGGTACGAAAGCCCCTCGCCATCAACGGGTTCGACCGAGAGCGCATCCATTTCCGCATGCGCGGTCTCGTCTGGCCCGATGGGGCCGACCTCGCGCTGCACCTCGGCCAGGAACAGGCTCTCCAATCGACCGCGCAAATGCAGCAGGCCGGCATCCCACTCCCAGCCGGGGTCGACGCCGTCGAACCCCCGGTAGTGCAACTCGTAGCAGACATACAACGCCAGGTGGAGATCGAGACCGTAAGGGTCGGCGTCTGCCAGCGACGCCTCGACTCGTGACAGGTGGTTGACCGGCGCACGCTCGTTGAGCAGTTCGATGACCGCTAGCGACAGCGGCCCCCGGGGCAGAGGAAGGAGCGGTTCGATGCGGGGAGTTGCGAGGGTCACGGTGGAGGAATACCCCGTGGGACGTCGCATTCAATCGTCCAGTTGGCGAATATCGCCGCCAAACAACGCGGTGGTTTCGGCGAGCGAGGGCCGGGTATTCGCAGCCGCCTGATGCCTCCCGGTGATGTCACCTCCCGCGCGGTGCTGTTCGGAAGATGCGATGGTGTGGACCTACCTGTCGCTGTATAGACACATGATCGCCACGGCGGGAGATGCGAACGATGATCGGCTACTACGTGCACCATCACGGCTACGGGCACCTCGCGCGGGCGATGAGCATCACCGAGCGCATGACTCGGCCGGTCACCGTGCTCACCAGCCGAGACGTGCCGCAGGACAATCCGTTCACGGAGGTGATCGTGCTTCCGCGTGACGACGGCGCCGACACGGTGCACGAGTCCACCGCGCACGGTGCGCTGCATTGGGCGCCACATTTCGACACCGGCTACACCGCCAGGATGAACGCCATCGCCGACTGGGTTCGCGATGCCCGACCGGAGGCTGTGGTCGTCGACGTCTCGGTTGAGGTGGCGACCTTCGCGCGTCTGCTGGGGATACCGGTGGTGGTGATCGCGTTGCCCGGTAACCGTACCGACGCTCCCCACACGCTGGTTCACACCCTCGCCGATCGCATCATCGCGGCATGGCCTCGTGAGCTTCGTATCCCCGAATGGCTTCGCCCTCATGACGACAAGACCGTCTACGTCGGCGGCATCAGCCGATTCGACGGTCGCCGAGTTCCCGCCCGCGTCAGCACCGGAAACATCGTGGTCCTCTCGGGCGCCGGCGGTTCCGACTCTGCGCAGACCACCGGTGATGGATCGGCCGAGTGGACGTGGCTGGGCGGACAGCACGGAGACTGGGTATCCGATCCGTGGCCGCACTTGGCCGGCGCAGATGTCATCATCACCCATGCTGGGCAGAACAGCATCGCCGATACGGCCGCCGCCGGGCGTCCGGCGATCGTGATTCCCCAGCGGCGCCCTTTCGATGAACAGCACACCACCGCAACGGTATTGGACAGGCATGGGTTGGCGGCCATCGCGTTCGAGTGGCCGGCTCCCGAGGGTTGGGGCGAGTTGACCCGACGCGCGTACGGGATCGGCGGGGAGCAGTGGCAACGCTGGCGTGTACACGGGGCTGCTGGTCGCGCGGCCGCCGCGATCGAGGAGACGGCGCGGGCATGCCGGGGCGTGGTGTCGGCATGAGAACCGCGGTCATCACCACTGTCCATGGGCGGGGCGCGCATCTGCAACGCCAACGAGCCGGATTGGCGGCCGGTACGGTTCGTCCCGACCTACAGGTCGTGATCGCGATGGATGATCCCGATGTGCACACCCATCTCGGTGGCGCGGGGTTTCCCACGGCCGTGATCGAGTGCGCCGTCGGAGCGGGCGGTCTTCCGCTGGCACGAGCCAGGAATATCGGCGCAGCGGCAGCTTTGGCTGACGGCGCGCAACTGCTCATCTTCCTCGATGTCGACTGCATACCCGCCCCCACGATGGTGCAGCGCTACCGTGACGTGGGCGCAACACCGTCACACCGTGACGCGCTGCTGTGCGGTCCGGTCGCCTATCTCCCACCCCCGGGTCCGACCGGCTACCCGGAGACCGGTCTGGGCCGATTGGCCAGTCCGCATCCAGCGCGACCCGCACCTGATGCGGATACCGTGCTGTCCGGTGGCGATCACCGGCTGTTCTGGTCGCTGTCCTTTGCCGTCACCGCACCCACCTGGGGCATCATCGGCGGATTCTGTGAGGACTACTGCGGCTACGGCGGCGAAGACACCGATTTCGCCCAGACGGCTGCCGCACTCGATGTGCCGTTACGGTGGATCGGGGGCGCCGAGGCGTTCCATCAGTACCACCCCGTCAGCGATCCACCCGTCGAGCATGTGCGCGATATCGTCCGCAATGCCCGAATCTTCCAGCGGCGCTGGGGCTGGCTACCGATGGGCGGTTGGTTGGACCAGTTCGAGGCGCGAGGTCTGATCACCCGGGACGCTGCCGGTCGTCCGTCGCTCACCGGCGACGAGTCGTGTTTGGTGCGGTCGACGGCGGGCAACCCGGCGACATGAAGGCTTCAGAGCTGACGACCGCGCCGTTCCGCGCGGGCGCCGCGCGGCGGGACGCCCGGCTGTTTCATCCGAGCGGTGCGCTGGTCCAGGGACGGGTCACGAGGTGCGCCGAACCCGGGAAAGGCCTGCCCATTGGCAACGGCCAGGTGATCGGGCGGATGTCCAAGGGCATCGGGACAGGATCTATTGGCTGCGTGCAGAACTGTTGTCGCCCAGCGCCTTTGCCAGCCTGGATGCCGCCGAGATCCGCCGCCGAGTGCCTGAGCAGTCGCTGGTGGTCAGCATCGAACAGGCCGAGGGCTCGGGGAAATTCGGTCCGCTGGCGGTACTGGAGTTCGATCGAGACCTCGAGGATGTCTGGCCGGAGGACGTCGCTTTCGATCCCACGCTCAACCGTGCCGACGGAGTGAGACTGCTTCCGGCCTGGCTGACGGCGTTGCGCCGGCGCGTCTATCGCGGCAGTCGTCAGGGCCGCGACGCCGAGTAACGGGCCGGACTCTCGGCGGGTTGCCGGACCGGCTCCAAGCGCACCGCCACACCGTTGAGCACCGACATACCCGCCAAAGCCTCCAGATCTTCGGGACGGTTGGAGGTCAGTTCGTTGACGTTCACGCCGGCATGGGCGTTTGCCAGCCGCCAGCCGCCGCCACGATGTCCCCATCCCTGGGGGATGGCGATGGTACCCGGCCCGAGCTCATCGGAGACCAAGACCTCTAGTTCGATGGCACCGGTGGCCGAGACGACGCGTACTCGACCGCCATCGGCAAGACCGGCCGCCGCCGCATCGGAGGGATTGACCCGCGCGCGCTGGGTGCGGTTACCTTTCATCAGGATCGGGCTGTTGTGCATCCAGCTGTTCTGGGATCGCAGTTCCCGGATCCCGATGGCCAGCAGCGGGAAGTCCACCGTGGTGCCGGGCGCCGTGCCGAGCCGAGCCACCTCGTTGACGATCTGGGGCGGTGCCAGATCGACCTTGCCGCCGGGGTGGGTGACCGCCTCGGCGAGCACACCGTGCGGTGCGTGCTCGGCCAACACGACACCATGCGGGTGTGCGCGCAACCGAGCCGGATTGAGGCCGCCGCGGCGCAGCCCGAACCTGTCACCGTAGGGGCCGATGCGCAGCAACGTGTGCATCATGCGTTGCGGGGTGATGCGCACACCGCGGCGTCGGAGCCACCGCAACACCGCGTTCAGTGGAGCGAGGGCGCCGGTGGCGAAGAGCGACAGCCCCATTCGTTCGGCCAGATCCTCGAAGACCTCCCATTCGGGGCGTGCCTGCCCGTATGCGGGCACCACCGGTTCGGCGGCCTGCAGGAATACCGTGGGACAGCAGGCCGCGTACGCCATCGGGAGGTCGTCGCGCTCCAGAAACGTGGTGGCGGGCAGGATGTAGTCGGCGTGCCGGTTGGTCTCGTTGACATACAGATCGAGGGACACAAGCAGATCCAATTCCCCCAGCGCGGACTCCAGGGCAGCGCTGTTGGGCACCGACAGCACGGGATTGCCCGCGAGCACGAAAAGGGCTCGCAGTTGTCCCTTTCCGCCGGTGGTGATCTCATCGGCCATCAGCGCAGCCGGGAACGAGCCGAAGACATCCGGGAACCCACCGATGCGCGACGTCTTGGTGTCGTAGCTGAACGCCCCGGACTTTTCCCCGAACTGCTCGACCGGGATCACCTGATGTGACATCAGGGCACCGCCGGGGCGATCCAGATTGCCTGTTGCGGTGTTCAGTGCGTCGATCAGAAAACTGACCAGCGTGCCGTGATGGCCAAGGCATGCGCCGGTTCTCCCGTACGCCACCGCGGTGCGGGCGGTGGCGAAGTCGCGGGCCAGTGCGCGGACGGTCGGCGCCGGGATACCCGTGCGGATGGCGGTGTCCTCGGGTGGGAAGTCCGCGCACAGGGCGCGTAGAGTTTCCGCGCCGACGGTGTGTGCCGTCAACGCGAGATTGTCCTGTAGATTCTCGGCGAACACCACGTTCAGCAGCGAGAGCATCAACCAAGCATCGGAATCGGGTCGGACCGCGACATGTTCGTAGGCGGCCGCCGTCTCGGTGTGGCGAGGATCGACGACGATGACGCGGCCGCCGCGCTTGACGATGCCGGCGAGGTCATCCTTGACACGCGGTGCGCGTAATGCGCTGCCGTGGGAGACAAGCGGATTGGCCCCCAGCATGAACAGGAAGTCGGTGCGCGGCAGGTCGGGGAACGGGATCTGGGTGGCGGCACCGTAGAGCAGCTTGCTGGCGACGTAGCGGCTGTTGATGTCCTGCGATCCGGCCGAGTACAGATGGCCTGCCCCGATCCGCTTCATGAACAGTCCCGACCACAGGCTGGCCGCGTACCCGAATGCCGAAGGGTTACCCAGATATTCGCCGACGGCTCCGCCGCCGTGCTCGGCGAGCACACTTCCCAGGCGGGTGGCGATGTCATCGAGTGCCTCGTCCCAGCTGACGGTTGCGAAGCTGCCGTCGGGCCGGCGCCGAAGGGGTTGCAACACCCGGTCGGGATCGTTCTGGACGTCGCTGAACGCGATCCCCTTGGGGCAGGCGCGCCCCTGCGAGAGCGGGTGGTCCTTGTCGGGCCTGAGTGAGAGCAGGCGGCCGTCCTCGACGGTGGCGATCAGTCCGCACAGCGGTTCGCAGATGCGGCAGTAGGTGATCTTCTTCTCGGCGGTCACGCTGTCCTCCTCGGTCGCGGACTTCCGCGAGGTGTGCTGGCCGTCACAGTAGGCGGGGTGTCAGTGGTCGGGCAAGCGGTGGCGCCGTTGTCGGAGCACGGTGCCACTGATTCGCCAAACTCCGTCTTCTTTCTTGAAGACAATCTCGCTACTGATATTGGTGATGTGGCTGCGCTCAGGTGGAAGCCGCGGGTCTGCGAATGATGTGACCAGATAGCCGATGGCTGTCGTCTCGCCGACCGCTTCGACGGTGAAATTCTCGACAGCTGCGGGGCCGTGCGCTTCGACAGCGACTCGTATCGGGGAGATGATGTCGTATGGCAGATCGACTTTCATCGGGCCGACTGTCGTCCTCTCAAGGATTTTTCGGTCGTGGCTGTTGATTGCGGTTACGTAGCCCTCGACCACTCGTAGCAACGAACTATGCGCTTTGCGTTCAGCGCGCTCGGTCACAATGTCCGCGTAGAGCCAGTATGTGCACGCGCCGACAAGCGCAGCGATCAGTGCTATGGCCACCAGATGCAAGGCGTCCTCCCGTTCTTCGAGTCGTATTCGCCGGAGATCGGCGAGCTGACAAAGCAATTCCTCTCAACAGGGAGGTCTGCGTCGGGCAGTGAGGAGTTCCGACAGTCGCCGGAACCGCGCACGGCCAAACGTCGTGTTGCCGACGGCGGGACTGAGGCCAGGGTTGTCAGCAATGAGCAGTGTGATATCGCTCGGTCCGGATGTCGGGAATTCAGCGGGAGGGTGAGTGAAATAGATTGTTCTGATCGAGGTTTCGATGAAGACGCTGACGTGAAGTGTGGCTGGTTCACCGAACAGGAGCTGACGATCCGGGCTCCGCGCGTCACCGATCGCCAGCACTCCACTTCCTATGGTGAGCGGTCCGCGGAACACGAGCCTGCCGAGCCCTCGCGTGTCAGAACCGACCAGCACTCGGGCGCGAACCCGTCTTCCGAGGAGCTCCGCTTCGTGAACGCTCATTGTGCGCACCCACAGGGCATGCACGGACCCGGCCCTATCGACGGTGGACGCGGCGCCGTCCACATAGACGCCCCCGAGTCCGCGAGCGCCGACATCTTCGATCGCCAAAACCGATCCGTCCGGTGTCACCCGTGCGTCACAGAGCAGCGCATTCATGGTCGTGGCCCCCTGACCTCACCGTTCCCACGCCTGGTTGCCACAGAAGCTGCTGTAGCCGGCTAGTCACAATTACCTGATTAACGTGTCACTCGCAATATGGAGTCGCCCCCGTCACTTCAGCTTGACATTTCAGTCAGTTATATGTGGGCGTGACGCCACGCACGTGCTGAGCTGGGCTGTGGGGGTACCGGGATGTGTGTGGCAAACGGGGGTTTGTGCGTGTTGGCGGTGGTCGGCGCGGTCGCGGGGTGTGGGTGATCTAGAAGCCGTCGAGCGTCGAATGCTCTACACCACTGCCCATGGTGGCGAGAAGATGCTTCCGAGCACTGCCACCTCGACGAACGCGCCCGGCGATCGGCACTGTCCGGCGGGCTCCACGCCACAATCACCAGCGGCAACACTCGGGGGTCGGCAAGGTCCCGGGCGTCACCCGATTGACCGTTCTACCTCGGCAGTACCACTAGCTCCTACGGTCGAACTCGATCCTCGCGTCGTCGACGGCGCGCATGTTCGACTCAGCCCAATTCCGCAGGGTGGCAAGCGGTTCGGACAGTGATCGCCCTAGGGGTGTCAGCTCGTAGTACACACTCGGCGGGGTGGTTGGCTGGACCCTGCGTGACACCAACCCATCGCGCTCGAGGTCACGCAGCGTGCTCGCCAGCATTTTGCGCGATATGCCCGCTGCGCCCCTTGAGAGCTCGCTGAAGCGGCGCTCGCCGGCCTCGTCGAGAAGCTTCACGAGCATTGCCGTCCACTTTCCGCCGACGCGATCGAGCAGATCACGGGTGGGGCACCTCACGTCGAAAAGATCGCCACGAGGCGCCCGCTTGGACTGCACGGTCACCTCGACGTAACCAGGGGCTGGGCAGGTGCCGTCTTCCCAGGCAAGTAGAGGTTTCCTACGGTAACCATGACTACATTCTTAACCACTAGGAGGGTTTCCGCGGCGATGACGATCGAGATTGCGCGCGTTGATGTCGGGGAGATCACGCTGAACACGGCGCTGGCTGGATCCGGACCGCCGATCGTGTTGTTGCACGGCTGGCCGCACACCTGGCGTTTGTGGGGCGGCGTGATCGAGATTCTCGCCGAAAGTCGCCGAGTCATCGCGCCAGATCTGCGCGGCACCGGTGGGAGTACCCGCGCCGCAACCGGTTACGACCTGCAGACGGTGGCGGACGATATCGACAGGCTGCTCGATGTATTGGACGTCTCCGACGCCCTGGTGGCGGGTATCGACGTCGGCGCGCCCATAGCGTGGATGTTTGCGGAGCGGCACCCGGCACGTGCCCGCAGGCTGGCCGTGATGGAGGCAGTGCTTCCGAATGCGCCCGGCGCCGAGGAGTTCTTCGCAGACGGTCCGCCATGGTGGTTCGGATTTCACGCTGTGGACGGCCTCGCCGAGGCCATCGTCACCGGCCGCGAGGACCACTACCTGGGGTGGTTCCTGGACGGGGGCACGGTGACGGCACTCGCCCCGGGTCTTCGAGAGGAGTTCGTGGCGGCGTACTCCGGCTATGACTCGCTGCGCTGTGGGTTTGAGTACTACCGTCGAAATGCCTTGAACAGCAGTCAAATCCAATCGGCAGTGGCCGACGCGCGCCGCGTTCCCGTGCCAACCTTGGCTATCGCGGGCGGGGTTGTCGGCCATGTGTTGGGGGTTCAACTCCAGCCGATCACTCAGAACTTGCGGACCGTCGACATGACCCACTGCGGCCATCTCATCCCCGTCGATGATCCCTGCGGACTTGCCGTCGCGCTCGCGGAGTTCGCCGATCCAGAGTCAGCTGATCCCCAGCAGTACAGCTAGCGCTCAACGATCAGCGGGAACGCAGTGCCACCCGCGTCTGTGTCTGCTCTGCTCCGCACTCCTTCTTGAGCCGACGCAGCAGCAGGTCCAGCGCGCCGGTATCCGGGACGTACGCCCGCAGCAGGTAGTCGTAGGGACCGGTCATGTGGATGGCGTCGACGACCTGGCGAACCTGCGCGATGCGTGTGGTGAACGTGTCGTTGTCGGTTTCGGCGTCGAGGCGGACATCGATGAATACTTCCAGGCCGCCCCGCGGACCGGGCACATTCTGGCCGGCGAGGATGGTGTAGCCGAGGATGACCCCCTCGGTTTCCAGCCGTCGGACTCGGGCCGCCGCAGCATTCGTGCTGAGTCCGACCAGGCGGCCGAGCTCACTGAACGAGCAACGCGCATTTTCCCGCAGGATCCCGAGAATTTGCTCGTCCAGACCGTCCACGCTTGGTATTTTAACCGTCCACCGGAGATTTTGTCGGTGCGCGCACGGGGAGGACGCGCACACTCGGCGGGTGCTGAATGACATCGTGGCACCGGCCGTTGCCGGGGTGGTGGCTGGGCTCGGCGTGGCGATGCCGCTGGGCGCGGTCGCGGCGCTCTTGCTGCGTGAGGGACTGGTCAACGGGTTCCGCACCGCGGCCGCCGGGGCCGCGGGTGTGGCGACGGTGGATCTGGTCTATTGCATCATCGCGGCGCTCACCGGCGCGACCTTCGCGCGGGCGATCGATGATCACCGTGGCGTCTTCCTGCTCACATCGGGGGTGCTGATCGTCGCGATCGGCGTGCGGCAGCTGTGGCAGGGCATGAGACAGCCGCCGCGAGCGGCAGCCGAGGTAGAACGAGCGTCGGCGCCGGCGGCGTTCGCCCGGTTCGTCGGGCTCACGGCGATCAACCCGATCACTTTGGTGTACTTCATCGCACTCTCCGGTGCAGTGACCCATTCCGATGGCTCGTGGATCGGGTCGGTGATCTTCGTGGCCGCGGTCGGCGGTGCGTCGCTTACCTGGCAGCTTCTTCTGGCCTGGGTGGGCTCGGCCTTCGGTGGGGCGTTGAGCCTGAGCGCTACTCGCGCCATCGGCGTCATCGCTTCGTTCCTCATCGTCGCTCTGGGCATGGTTGTGGTGGTCAATGGCGCTGCCGCACTTGGCTAGTCGCCGGCCGTCCCGTCAGCCCACGCGGGCGAGCAGCGCCAGGTGATCGGCACCCGGGACCTCGTGCGCCGTAACCGCCGCGGCGCCGAGGCCGCGTAGCAGGATGTGGTCGATGCCGACCACCGGCGGATAGGTCTTGTCCGTCGGGTACGTGGGCAGCCACCCGGCCCCCGCGAGTTGCCCAGCGTCGCGGTAGCCACCGGTGAGCAGGTTCCGGAAGCGCACGTGGTCATAGGTGGCGTTGTAATCACCGAGCGCGACGACGGGTCGACCCTCGGGAACGCCCTGCAAAACAGCTCTGATGCGGCCCAACTCGGAGTCCCAGGTGCCCACGTCCAGCGGTGGCATGGGGTGCAGCGCGAAGAGCTGCACGTCGCCGCGGCCGGGAACGGTGGCGACAGCGGTCAGCGCCGTCATGACGAAGCCGGGCACGACGCCGGTGTTCTTGAGGGGGTGGCGGCTGTAGAGCGCGGTGCCGTTGGCCAATGCTGCCGGACGCACCAGTGCGTGTGGAAGGTCGATGGTGATCGTCGTCGCAGAAATTCGTTGTGCCGCCTCATCGGTGACCTCGTGAACGGCGAGGACGTCGACATGGTTGTCGCGCACCAGCTTCGCGAGTGCCTCGGCGTCGCCCGCCCCGACCTGGATGTTCGCGGTGAGCACCGTCAGGGCCGGGTCTGTGGGTGCGGGCTCGCCGCGCCACAGCGGCGCCTGCACCCAGATCCCGGACGCAGCCAGCGCGGCGGCGAGCACCAGGCGCCGCGGGGCGCGAGCGTACAGAAGGCACACCACCGCGGTCACGGTGCAGGCCGACCAGAGCACCGGCGAGACCGCGGCGGCGGCCACTGTCACCCGATCGACACCGGGCCAGAAGTGCAGCACGAGCGCAAGGAGCGCACCCAGCAGCGCCGCGGTCCCGACGATGCTTGCCGCCGTCCGTAAGAAACTCATGTCGACATCCTCCGCACTGCGCCGTCACTGACCTCAGAAGCGCAGGTGAATTCCCATCACACCGTGTCGGGTAGCTCCGTGCCCGTGGCCAACCGGGCGTAGTCGCGCATGAGCCGCAGTGCCACCGGTCGGTCCAATTGGGGATCGCGCGCCACGATCCGGTAACCGAAGTAGTCCTCCATCGCCATCAGCGTCATGCCGATATCGCGGGCGGGGGAGCTCAACACGAACGCCCCGGACTGCGCGCCGGCGGCCAGCAGGTCGGCATAGAGCCCCACCTGCCGGTGGTAGATCGCCTGGACATCGCCGCGTTGATCCAGCTCGAAGCCTGCGGCAAGTACTGCCCGCCAGATGGCCCGCCACTCGGCGTCCTCGGGGCCGGTGGGCAATCCGGCGGCGATGGTGAGTGCCAGTCGGGTGCACGGATCGTCGGTTCGGGTTCCGATCTCCAGCCGCTGCTCATAGAAGCGGATGTCGGAGCGCAAGGCGAGTTCGGACAGCAGTTCCGGCATGTCTTTGAAGTAGTAGCGCAGCGCGTTGGTGGTCAGGCCCAGTTCAGCGGCCACATCGGCCAGTCGCAGGGAGGCCAGGTCGTGGCGCTCGATGACGGCGATCGCCGCGTCCAGGATCTCGGTACGCCGCTCCTGCTGGCGGTTGGGTCGTGCCATCGACGCGCTGCTCCCCTCGAAAGTCGTTCAGACCCTATTTTGCCGTTCCTGTTGCGCAGCGCACACGACGGGCGCATAGTTCTTTTCCAACATGGAAAATAACTCGTGAACGAGGCGGGAAGAATGCGTGCCAGAGATCTCGGCGTGATCATCGGGGGACACCCCACCGGAACACACAACGCGATCACCGACGTACCCGGCGTGCGTGTCGGCCAGACCACTCTGCAGGGCGATGGGATCAACACCGGGGTCACCGTCGTCGTTCCACACGACGACATCTGGACCGAGCCGGTGTTCGCCGGCTCCCATGTCCTCAATGGCAGCGGTGAGTTGACCGGCCTTGAGTGGATCCGCGAATCCGGGGAACTGACCACCGCGATCGGCCTGACCAACACGCACAGCGTCGGTGTGGTCCGCGATGCACTCGTGGCTGAGCAGGTCCGTGTCCGAGGTGACGGTGCGTACTGGTCTCTTCCGGTTGTGGGCGAGACTTACGACGGATTCCTCAACGACATCAACGGGTTTCATGTCCGGCCCGAGCATGTGCGGGCCGCCCTGGAATCCGCATCCGATGGGCCGGTCGCCGAGGGCAACACCGGCGGGGGCACGGGCATGATCTGCCACCAGTTCAAGGGCGGCACCGGCTCCGCATCACGGGTCCAGGGCTATACCGTCGGGGTGCTGGTGCAGGCCAATCACGGTCGGCGAGAGCGTCTTCGAATCAACGGCGTACCGATCACCCAGCCCGATGTGCCGCTGCCGGCCATTCCTCCCGGCTACGCACCCGGATCGGGATCGATCATCGTCATCGTGGCCACCGACGCGCCGCTGTTGCCGCATCAGTGCCAGCGCATGGCGCAGCGCGCCGCACTCGCGGTCGGCCGGCTCGGCGGCACCGGCGAACAGTACAGCGGCGACCTGATGCTCGCGTTCTCGACGGGCAATCGCGGTATCCCGCCCTACGGTGCCGTCGAGGGCGCACCGGAGGTGGCCCGCGAGATTCCCCTGCGAATGGTCGGCCCCCAACTGATGGACCTGCTGTTCGACCTCACCATCGAGGCCACCGAAGAGGCCATCGTCAACGCCATGGTGGCCGCCGAGACGGTGACCGGATACCGCGGCTACACCGTGCATGCCATCGACCACGACCAGCTAACCTCGGCCCTGCGGGAGAACTCATGACCACTGCCCAGAACGCGCAAACCCAGCGGCTGTCCGGACGTCTCGGACCCGTCGGAATCGTCTTCATGGTTGTCGCGGCCGCCGCACCATTGACGGTGATCGGCGGCAACATGCCCTTGGCGATGGGACTGGGCAACGGCGCCGGTGCGCCCGTCGGCTTCCTGATCGCCTCCCTGGTGCTGTTGGTCTTCAGCGTCGGCTTCGTGACCATGACCCCCCACGTCCCCGAAGCCGGCGCGTTCTTCTCCTATGTGACAGTCGGTCTCGGTGAACGGATGGGTAAAGGCATTGCCGTGGTCGCGCTGATCGCCTACACCGCCATCCAGGTGGGCATCTACGGCTACATCGGTTGGGCCATCGGCGATACTGTCGCGTTCTACAACGGCCCGACCATTCCCTGGCCGGTGTATTCCTTCGCGATCCTGGCGATTGTGGCCGTGTTGGGCTACCGGCACATCGAGCTGAGCGCCAAGGTGCTCGGCGTGGCACTGGCGCTGGAGATCGGCATCGTCGTCGTCCTGGACCTCGCCATCGTGGCCGACCCAGGTCCGGCCGGCATCACGTTTGTCTCGTTCACGCCCGAGGTGTTCACCCAGGGTGTCATCGGTATCGCAATCCTTTTCGCGCTCACCGGGTTCATCGGATTCGAGGCCACTGCCGTGTTCCGTGACGAGGCGCGTGATCCCGAGCGCACCATTCCACGGGCCACCTACGCCGCGGTGATCCTGATCGGCGCCTTCTACACCCTGACGGTATGGGCCTTCGTCGTCGCGATCGGGCCGGATCAGGTGGCCGCCACCGCACAGCAGACGTTGGACGGCGAGGCCAACATGTTGCTGGACACCACCGATGGCGCGCTCGGCCGCATCGGCCGCGATATCGTCAACATCCTGCTGCTGACCAGCCTTTTCGCGTGCGTGCTTTCCTTCCACAATGTGATCGCCCGCTATCAGTTCGTGCTGTCGCGCAAAGGCCTGATGCCGGCCCGACTGGGCACGGTGCACGGCAGCCATGAGTCCCCTGCCTTCTCCTCGGTGGTCCAGACCGTGACCGCGGCGGTGATCGTGGCAGTGCTGGCCGTTCTCGGAATCGACCCGCTGGTCGGTGTTTTCGGGTCGATGGCCGGCGTGGCCACGGTCGGGATGGTGCTGTTGATGCTGACCACCTCCGTGGCGGTGCTGGTGTTCTTCCTGCGGCACCGCGAGTTCGGCGGTGGCAAGCTGTGGCAGACGCGACTCGCGCCGGTGCTGGCCGTACTCGGCCTGCTGGGCAGTCTGTGGCTGGTGTTGTCCAACTTCACGCTCGTCACCGGAGGCAGTGTCACCCTCAGCACCATTCTGGCCGCGGTGCCGTTCGCCGGGCTGATCCTGGGCGCCCTGTTGTGGAGGCCGGTACGCAATGGTGTTTAGCGGGCACCCGTTGGTGGGCAATAAACGAGGGTGCCCCGCCGAGACCTGAGCCCACACGTCTTCGTGGTGTTCGGCGCCACCGGCGACCTGGCGGCCAGAATGCTGTTCCCCGGGTTCTATCGGCTGGCCGCTTCCGGCCGATTGCCCGATGACTACGCGATCATCGGGTCGGGTCGCCACGCCCCCGAGGACTTCGGCGATACGGTCGCCGCCGCCCTGCGTGAGGCGATCGATGATCACGACGACAAGGTTCTGGCGGACTTGCTCGGGCGGTTGAGCTTCGTGGTGTCCGACGCCGACGACGGAGCCGAACTGGCGGACGCGGTGCGCCGCAGCCGGGAAGACGTCGGCCCCGACGCCCGCGTGCTGATCTATCTGTCGGTGCCACCAGAGGCGATGGAGCCGATGATCGACATGCTCGGTCGCGAAGGACTGGCCGAGGACGCCCGAGTGGTGGTGGAAAAGCCGTTCGGGACCGACCTGGAATCGTCGCGCCAGCTCGACTCTGCCCTCAAGGAAATCTTCGACGAGACGCAGATCTACCGGGTCGATCACTTCCTCGGTAAGGAGGCGGTGCAGAATATCCTGGCACTGCGCTTCGGCAACGGATTCTTCGAGCCGGCCTGGCGCGCAGGAACTCTGGAGTCCGTCCAGGTCGACGTGCCCGAGACGCTCACCATCGAGGGACGTGGCGGCTTCTACGAGTCGACGGGATGCTTCCGCGATATGGTCACGACTCATCTGTGCCAACTGCTCGGAGTCATCGCGATGGAACCGCCCGCGCGTCTCGACGAAACCGGTCTGCGCGACGCGAAGGCCGCCGTCTTCGACGCCATGCGACCGATGGACCCGCAGCGGGTGGTCTTCGGCCAATACGAGGGCTACCTCGACGAGGATGGCGTAGCAGACGACTCCCAGGTCGAAACGTTCGTCGCCGCCCAGGTATTCGTCGACACCGAGCGGTGGCGTGGCATCCCGTTCTATCTCCGTACCGGAAAAGCCCTCGGCGACAACCGACGTACCGTCACCCTCACCTTCGCTGCATCGACCGATCTGTTCGGACCCCAACGCAACCGGCTCGTGCTCGAACTCACCGACGAACCGACCATCGGCCTGCACCTGGCCGCCAAAAAGCCGGGACCCGGGCTAGACGTGATGGCTGTCGACGCAGACTTCGGTATGGGCCGGTCCGAGGACACAGAGGTGCCGATGGAGGCCTACGAGCGGTTGTTGTTCGACGTGATGCGCGGGGATCAGCTGCTGTTCACCCGCGCCGACGAGGTGGACCGACTCTGGCAGATATGCCAGCCGGTGTTGGACAGCCCGCCGGAAGTGCGGTCCTATCCCACCGGATCGTGGGGACCTGAGGCGGCCACGACGCTGACCGATTGGCACCTGCCGGATGACTGAGGCGCTCGCGATCTCCCAACACGGATTGATCGGCGACCTTCGGACCTGTGCGCTGGTCGGCGCCGACGGCACCATCGACTGGTTCTGCGCGCCGCGTTTCGACTCCGCCAGCGTGTTCGCCGCCATCCTCGATCAGGACAAGGGCGGCAGCTGGCAGCTCACCCCGTGCACCGACGTCACCCGCACCCAGCAGTTCTACTATCCGGACACCGCCGTGCTCATCACGCGTTTCCTCACCGATGGCGGTGTGGTCGAAGTCCACGACTTCATGCCGGTGCTCGCTCCCGACGAGGAGGCTCATCGCCAACGTCTGGTACGCCGGATCAGCGGCGTCCGCGGCACCATGCGCCTGCAGATGCGACTGGACGCCCGCCCCGACTACGCCCGTCAGTCCTGCACGGCCGAATACACCGGGGACGGTGTGTTGATCACCGGCGACGGGGTGCGGCTCGGCCTGATCGCCTCCACCGATCTCGATATCGAGGATGGTCCCGAAAACAGCGTGGTGACAGCGGACTTCGAACTGGCATCGGGTCAGACCGCGCTGTTCGTGCTGGAGATGCTGCAGGACGGAGACGATGTCACCGCCGACACGATGAGCCGGACCGACGACCTCTTCGACGCCACCATCGCGTTCTGGCGCGACTGGATCTCCACCTCCAGCTACACCGGCCGCTGGCGGGAGATGGTGCACCGGTCGGCCATCACACTGAAGTTGCTGACCCACGAACCCACCGGTGCGATCGTGGCCGCCCCCACCATGAGCCTGCCCGCACCTGTTGGGGGAAGCCGCAATTGGGACTACCGGTACGTGTGGATCCGGGATGCCGGGTTCAGTCTGTACGCGTTGCTCCGGCTCGGATATGTCAACGAGGCAAGCGATTTCATCCGCTGGCTGTCCGAGCGGATGGGCCAGCGCGACGGCGATGACGACCGCCGGTTGGGTCCGCTGCGCGTCCTCTACGATATCGACGGCAAGCCGCCCGAGGAGCATGAGCTCGACCATTTGAGCGGCCACCGTCATTCCCAGCCGGTACGGGTCGGTAATGCCGCCGCACGCCAACTCCAGCTCGACATCTACGGCGAGATCATCGACTCGGTGTATCTGTTCAACAAGCACGGTCCGGGTATCAGCCATGATGCGTGGCACGACGTGATCGCGATCGTCGACTGGGTTGCCGAGAACTGGGATCGCACCGATGCGGGCATGTGGGAGATCCGCGACGAACCTCAGGCCTACACGACCTCACGGCTGATGTGCTGGGTGGCGATCGAAAGAGCGATCCGGATCGCCCGGGCACGGGGACTTCCCGGTGATCTGGTGTCCTGGTCCACGGCTCGCGACGACATCTACGACCGCATCATGACGAAATCGTGGAATCCCGATCTGCAGTCGTTCACCCGGGTCGAGGGCGGTGACGATCTGGATGCCGGTCTGTTGCTGATGCCGATGGTGAAGTTCCTGTCGCCCGCGGATCCGCGGTTCCTGTCCACGCTCGCCGCGATAGAGAAACATCTGGTGACGGACAGTTTGGTCTTTCGTTATGAGCCGGGCACCGATGGGTTGGACGGCGAGGAAGGCACCTTCTCGATCTGCTCGTTCTGGTACGTCGAAGCGCTCACCCGGGCCGGACGGCTGGCCGATGCCCAGTTGGCGCTGGAGAAGATGTTCACCTACGCCAATCACGTCGGGCTGTACGCCGAGCAGGTGAGCGCGACCGGTGACCAGGTCGGCAACTTCCCGCAGGCATTCACCCATCTGGCGCTCATCAGCGCGGCGATCAATCTGGATCGCGCCCTGTCCTGACCGTCCGAGACGCTCCTCGGCGGACCCGGCGGGTTTGCCAAAACGGCGTCCCGCGTGCGCTTTGTGGCTACTGTCCCATGACATCGCATGTTGTCAGCGTCGGGCTGGAGCGCAGGGGGGTCGTCGATGGAGGCTGTCGAGCGGATGGATGTGGCCAGGACGCGGCGGTCGTGGCGGTATGGCGTAGCCGCGGTCACTCTGAGCGCGGGCCTTGTCGTTGCACCGATACACGGTGTGGCCTGGGCGGAGGGATCCGAATCGACCGGCGGGACCGGATCGAACTCGGCTCCCGCCGGCCCGACGTCCACCCGGCCCGACACCAGAAGCGAGGAGACCAAAAGCCCCGCCGATCGTGGGGGAGAGAACGGGGCCGAGCCGGTCCGGCCGGGTCCGACCGATCACCGGGAAACCGACGACAACGATTCGGTCGACCTCAAGGATCACCAACCGGAGGCAATCGAGCCGGATGGTGACAGCGCCGGTACCCCCGCACCGACTCCCGACGTCGACGTCCCGACACCGGACACCGGGGAAGTCATCACGCCCGGCATCACCCCCGAAGATGATGAATCCGGGGAACCGACTCAACCCGAACCCGGCTCGGACCAGCAGCCCGAGCCCACCCGCGATCCGCAACCACCCCTGACCGAATCGACGCCGCAACCCCTGGCGTCGTCCGGCTCACTGGCCGAGCGCTCTCGCGACGACCGGTTCGAAGCCCGGCCCGCCCCGACGTCGACTCGTGCCGAGGCCATCGGATCCGTCGGCCTGCTCACCGCCCCGGTGTCGCAACCCGAACTCGGGACCGTGACGCCTGCGGCGGCTCTGGTCGAGGTCACCACACCTACCCCGCCACAACCGCTGTCGCCGATCGCGGCGCTGATCGAACTGCCCGGCCGCATCGTCAATGCGATCCTGCAGTTCCTCGATTTCACCGTGGCCGCGACCGGGCCGCGCAGTCCGTTCCACATTGCGCCGATCAACGATCTGTTGTTTGCCGCATTCCGGGAGCTGGAGCGGTGGGCGGGTCTGCATCAGACTCCGGCGGTACAGCCGGCGCTTCCCACCATGGTCTACACCGGCCCCACCGACCGCCCGACGCCGACGGTCGCGCAGTTCCTCAATGCGTCGACGGCCGCGTACGGCCTGGGCACCACACCCGGCGGCCTGGTCCCGTTGACCGTCAACGGTTTTCAACTGCAGTCGACCAACATCTTCTCCGGCATGTCGGGCAAGGCGTGGGTGACACCGCAGGGCCAGGTCATCATCGCCTATCAGGGCACCACCGGTGGCACCAACCTGCTGTTCAACCCGCTCATCACGATCGCCCAGATTGTCGCCGATCTGCAGGTCGTCCTGACCGATACGACGCCGTGGGCCTTCTACGATGCGTTGGACTTCGCGCGCCGGGTCCAAGAGGAAGCTGCCCTGCAGGGATATGCCCCCGACGACGTGTTCGTCACCGGTCACTCACTGGGCGGGTGGGAGGCGCAGTTCGTCGCGCAGCAGACCGGTCTGTCCGGTATCGGTTTCGAGGCCCCCGGAATGAACACGAGGGTCGACGGCAACGGTGCCACGTCGAACTTCGTCAACATCGCTCAGTACGGCAGTCCGGTGGCGTTCATGTCGACCGATCTGCCTGGGCTGCAACCGTTCCTCCCGCCGTTTGTGGCCGGCGGCGGCCTCAAACCGCACTACGGCCCGATCGTGATGATCGGTGACCGGGCGGCGATGAACCCGATCGTGAACTCCGCGGCCATGTGGGGCACCGGCCTGGTCGGCAGCGTCATCTTCGCGATCGACTTCTTCGCCAACTTCTTTCAGTACCACCTGATGGGTGTACAGGCCTATCACCTCGACGTCGATCCCGACCCCGGCGTGGTCCCATGGTTGGGCACGCGCCAGGGAACTGTACACACCGGCTACGGCGAGCTGACCATTCAGGAGCTGCTCAAGGCCGCTTCCGATGACGGCATCCTGATCGCCCCCTGACGACGGATCGACTCAGTCGGCGGTGCCGTCAGCCGAATCGCCGGCCTCGTCACTCGGTGTCCGGTCGACCGGATCTTCCTTCGTGCCATCCGAAGTGCCGGTGACGAGACCGGTGTTGACCGCTGCGGGCTCATCGGTGATCGAGGGCACCTCCGGATCGGGAGTCGTGAGCTCCCGGCGGATGTCCACCTCGTCGGTCGAGTCGACAACCTCTCCGTCCTGACCCTCGCCCCCGGTGAGGTCGGCCTCGACCACGGGAGCGGAAGGCTGTGCGGGCGGGCCGGGTTCGGTGGTCTCCGCGATATCGTCCGGTGTGGCCTGCGCCGTGATCGAGCCGCCGTCAGAGTCGTCAGAGCCGCTGCTCACCTGCCGGGCCAGCATGCGTGCCGACTCCGTGTGCGGACCCGCGGTGTCGAGCTCCGGCGGTGCGTCGGTGGTGACCGTCGTGCTGGCGGCCGCAAGGCGATTGACGCCTAGGATCGACCCCACGAAGCCGACGACCGCCTGGACGACCTGGGTGATCAGGTTCGGAATGAAGGCCAGTGCCTGACTGACCGCCCGCACGATCTGCTCGATGAAGGCCTGCAGGGGGTTGACCACCGGACCGGTCGGCGGGTTGAACTCGGCGATGAGGTTCTTGAGCACATCGGCGGCCGGCTTGCGGTCCCACGTGTAGGTCCACAGCCCGAGGTTGTCCTCCGGGACGGTGCTGTTGGGTTGGGTGTCGCGGGTCTGATAGATGAACACCGGGCCGGCGCCCTGGACGTTCTGCCAGGTGCGCAGCAGATCCTCGATGAACGCTGCCTGCTGTTGTTCGGTCAGCTGGGAGTTCTGGTAACTCACGTTCGTCGGCTGACCGTACTCGGTGATCCACACCTTCAGATTGCCGTCGCCGTTCTGGACCATCAGCGCGCGCATCTCGCCGAGTTGTTCGATGGGGTAATCGAATTGGTCGATCTGGGTGGCGCCGTTGGAGAACGGCAGTGAGTACAGGTAGGGGTGATAGGAGATGGCGTCGAAGTAGCCATGCGCCCCGGCGTCGTACATACCCTGCAGGAACTCGACGGGACTCATGGCAGCCCCGTCCGGGTAGGTCGGTCCGGGTACTACTGAACCGGCCACCACGATCGCCGACGGGTCGGCCGCCTTGATGGATTGGTAGCCCGCCTTGAGGAGCTCGGTATAGGCCGCGGGATCGACCGGATCGAAGAAGATCCTCGCGGTCGGCTCGTTCCAGATCTCGTAGGTGGAGATGCGTCCCGCGTACTTCTCGGCGAGAACGCCGACGAAGTCTCCGAACTTCTCCGGATCGGGGTGGTTGACCAATCCGGACGATTCGGGCTCGGCCGAGGCCCACGCGGGCGTGTACAGGATGGTGCCGAGAATGCCCATATCGCGCTCGCTGGCCTTGGCGACCAACAGGTCGAGTTTGTCCCAGTCGTAGACACCCTCTTGGGGTTCGATGGCCGCCCAGAAGACACCGAGCCGGATGCTCTTGACGCCCAGGCTCTCCATCGCGTCGAGTGTCCGATCGATCTGCGCCTCGTCCATGGCGTAGAAGTCGTAGCCCTCGGCGATCCCGATGGAACTCGGTAGCTCCGCGATGGCGGCGATCGGCTGCACGGCGTAGCTCGCCGCCCGCGCCGTGAACGCGGTCGCCGGGCCACCGATCCCGCTGATCAGGGACAGGGTCACACCGGTGCTCACCGCCACGATGGCCAGGCGTTTCAGTGGGTTACGGCTAGGTCGCCCCATGGCTGATGTCCTCACACGCGCTATTGCACAGGAAACTCACAGTAGTGCGCTGGGAGAGGACCTGATCGGTCTTTCGGTGCATTCCAACCGGTATTCGCGACGATCGACACTGGTATCTGGACGGCACAATGTTGCTGCCGCAAGAACATCCGCGCCCCGGCCCCCATCATGCGTCGAAGTCGACCCCCACCGTCGCACTGGTGGGGCGAGACTGACAGGTGAGGATGTGCCCGGTCCGCACCTGCTCGGTGCTCAACGCGAAATTCTGGTCCATGGTGACCGTGCCGGAGGTGAGCGTCGCCATGCACGTCCCGCATGCACCACCCATGCAGGCGTACGGTGCGGCGATGCGATTACGCAAGGCGGCCTCCAGCAGCGTCTCACCGGCATTGAGCGAGACTGTTCGGGTGGCGCCACGCAAGCCGATGGTCAGTTCCGCGGCGATCGAGTCCGACGGTGCGCTCGGCGCCGCGTGCGCATGGAAGAGTTCGAGATGAATCTTCTCAATCGGTACTCCGGAGTCGGTCAGGTTGTCGCGTAGGTGTGTCACCAACTCCTGTGGTCCGCAGAGCAACCAGCGGTCCACCGCGTGCACATCGCTGCCGATGACACTGCGCACCATCGGATAGTCGATGCGACCTGTCAGCACCCCGGACGTCGGTTCGGCGGATCGCACGTGCTGCACGCGAAGCCGATCGCCGAAGCGGCACTGCAGATCCTCGAGTTCGGCACGGAACATCGTCGATTCCGTGGTCCGGTTTCCGTAGATGAGCGTACAACGACTGTCACGTTCGATCTCCAGAATGCTCGTCACGGCGGACAGCACCGGGGTGATCCCACTGCCCGCCGCGATGGCCACATACTCGCCTCGGATGTCCGGGTCCGCCGGCGGGCAGAAATCCCCTGTGGGAGGGCCCAGTTCGAGTGTGTCACCGGCCCGTAGTCGTTCGGTGGCGAACGTCGAGAACAGTCCGTCGGGGATTCGGCGGATCGCGATGGCGAGTTCACCGGAACCGGTGGAGGTGCATATCGAGTACGTGCGCCGAATGTACTGCCCGTCCAGTCGGTGATGGACGGTGAGATGTTGGCCTGCGCGGAAACGGAATTGCTCGCGTAGGTCGGCAGGAACATCGAAGCTGATCCGGACGCTGTCGGGCGTCAGCGGGTCGACGCTGCGTACGACCAGGGTGTGGGTCTCTCCGCTCTTGCGGGGGGCATGCACCGGGAGCAACCGAGAAAGACTGCCGTTCAATTCTTTCCAGGTATGGTACTGCTCGGCATCGAGTTGCTGCCCGAAGGCCGTGAGTAGCGCCGGGTTGTGCTCCAGATAGGCCGCCTCGTTGCGTCGCCACGCTGCGACGTAGCGGTGGAACGGGATCGACGGATGTAGATGGTGGACCAGGTGGTAGTTCTGCGACAGCAGCAAGGGAGTCAGAATCCACTCGGCACCAACGCGGTTGCGGGTGGCTCGATAGCGATTCTGCCGGTGGGTGTCGGTCAGATCGTGGTGGGGCAGCCAGTCGAACCACCAGGCCAGCACGAACACCGCGATCCGTTCGGGGATGAGATAGACCAGTGCCAGCTGCCACAGGTGTCCGGAGAATCCGGCGACCGCGACCGCGGCAACCGAGAACGTGATCAAGGCGGCGGTTTCGAGGATCTCCGAGCGCGGGCGGGTGTCGATGTTGCGCACCAGAAAACGCAGATACGGCACGTCCATCAACGGGAAACGCAGCGGGAGTTGCCAGCGTGGGCCTGCGGTGACGAAGTGGTCGGGATCGTTGTCGCCGTCGTTGGTGTTGAGGTGGTGTTGGATGTGGATGAAGGCAAAAGATCTGAACGAGATAAGTGGTGAGACGAACAGCATGGCTGCGCGGCCGAAGGCTGCATTGACCCAGCGGTGGCGGCTGATCGAGTAGTGCGATGCGTCGTGCAGCACGGTGAACAAGACGAAGATCGCTGCGGCGCTGAGCATGATGGTCACGACGGCGGGCAGCCGCGACGTCAGGGCCGCCCAGGTCGAGATGCCGAACACGCCGACCGCGGCCACGAAGATGGCGGCTGTCGGCCAGGACAGCGTCGGGATCTGCTCCCCGGTGTCGGGCACGGGTTCCGGCGTAGTGGCGGAGGCACCGGAGTGCGGGGTGGGCTGCTGGATGGTGATGGACACGGCGTACGTCCTCTTCCGCGACGAGTTGAGTGTCTCGAAAGTAGGTCTGCCGGGGACCGCGGGACAATGACCCCGCCGCACCTATCCATGTG
Source organism: Mycobacterium sp. VKM Ac-1816D (assembly GCF_000416385.1). Lineage (NCBI taxonomy): Bacteria > Bacillati > Actinomycetota > Actinomycetes > Mycobacteriales > Mycobacteriaceae > Mycobacterium > Mycobacterium sp. VKM Ac-1816D. The sequence goes on along the minus strand of NZ_AOHQ01000111.1, from coordinate 37,459 downwards.
CTGTGCGCACATCGATGTACCGCTGTTCGGCGGTCAACCGGTCATTTTGTCCGCAGGATAGATGCGCCGAGCACGTCGCAGATGTGCAGGGCGGCATGCACCTGGGCACGCCGGGCGGCCACCGGCCCGCCGAGCCGATCCTCTGCACGGCGCACCCGTTGCAGCACCGTGTTGCGATGTACGCCGAGCGCCTCCGCGGCGGTCTTGAGGCTGCCCTGGGCGGTCAGGAAGGCCAGTAGCGCGCTGCGCTCGGCCTCGGTCTTGGCGTCGTCATGGGCCAGGTCGCCGAGTTCACCGTGCACGAAGTCGCGAGCACCGTCGAGGTCCTGGGTCATCAAATCCACCAGGGCGATATCGCCGAAGTAGGTGACCCGTGCGGTCCGCTCACCGAGCTCGGCGACCCGACGTGCGCGCAGGGCCTCTCGGTGGGAGGTCCGGAATCCGGCTGGACCAGGATGGACCGCACCCACGGCGATGTGGACGTCGGGGTCGACCGATGACGGCGGTACCCGCAGGTCCGTCGACGTATCGAGCGATGCGGCGACCCAACCCCACAGGCAGCGTGCGCCGGCCGGGATGCTCAACGGGTGGTCGGTACCGAGGGCTTTGGCGAAGCGTTGGGCCGCCGTAGGCAGGTCGACACCATTGTCCGCGGTCCAGCAGATGAATCCGAGCTGGCCGCCGGTGAGTCGATGTCCCAGTACGGTTTCGGCGTTTCGCGGGTCGACCCGCTCGTCGGCCAGCAGGGCGCGCACCACGTCGCTGCGCTCGGCCCGGTCCCGGCTCTGTCGGCGGTCGAGTTCGGCGACATACTCCGTGGAGACCGAGGCCGAGATGCGATCGATGTACTGGAAGCCGAACCGTTCGACCTCGAGGAACAACCGTAACGATTCGGCGGGATCGGGCACATGGGCCGTGACCGCTTCAGCGAACCTGCCGGTGAAGAATTGATGGCCCAGGCGATAGAAGCGCAGCATCACATCGAGGCTGTGCCCCCGCGACGCCATTGCGCGGGCGTGCTCGAGCGCGGTGACCGGAGCCTCGGCCGCGGTCGCATCGATGCCGTGCCGGACCATGGAGAGCACCGCCTCGAGGTTCGACGAGCATGATCCAAGGGTCAGTCCGCGCAGCTCCGGATCGGCCGTGATCTCGGGAATGTGGTGGGCGAGATGTTCGAGCATGTCATCGGCCAGCGCGGAGACGTCGCCGAGCAGGCCGGCCGCCACGGCCTGGACCGTAGGCGAACCGTCGGCGGCAGGTCGCGGGTCCACGTTCCGGACCTTAGTGGTTGTGCACGGGCGTCGTCAGCGCACGCGCACCACGGTGCGTCCTCGGTTGCCGCCGCCACGGATCCGCTCCAATGCCGCGGGTACCTCGTCGAGACCGACCTCGCCGGCAACCAGCTCCTCGAGCAGTGGCGGGCGCAGGTCGCGCCCGAGCCTGGCCCACACGTCACGTCGGCGAACTATCGGGCACTGCACCGAATCGACTCCCAGGAGCGCGATTCCGCGCAAAATGAAGGGGAAAACGGTGGTGGGCAACGCCATTCCGCCGGTATTGCCCGACGCGGCCACGGCAGCGCCGTATCGCAACGAGGCCAGCACTGCGGCCAGCGTCTCCCCGCCGACGCAGTCGACCGCGGCGGTCCACTTCTCCTTCTGCAATGGCCGTGCTGGGTCGCCGAGAGCCGAGCGGTCCACCACCTCGGCCGCGCCCAGCGTGCGCAGCCAGTCACCGGCATCGGTTTTGCCGGTCACCGCGGTGACCGAAAATCCGAGCGCGGCAAGGATGGACACGGCGACGCTGCCTACACCGCCAGTGGCTCCGGTGACCAGCACCGGTCCGTCGTCGGTGCTGGTCAAACCGCGTTCTTCCAAAGCGATCACGCTGAGGGCGGCGGTGAATCCGGCGGTGCCCACGATCATCGCCTCCCGCATAGTCAAACCGTCGGGCAGTGGCACCACCCAGTCGGCGGGAACCCGTGCGTACTCACTGAATCCACCATGATGGGCGACGCCGAGGTCATAGCCGTGCACCAGCACCTCGGCGCCCGTGTCCAGTCCGGAGCTTCCCGGGTCGACGACCGTGCCCGCCAGATCGATGCCAGGGACCAGTGGGTCGATGCGGGCGACCTTGCCGTCCTTGCTGGCGGCCAACGCATCCTTGAAGTTGACACTCGACCACGACACCTCGATCAGGACATCGCCCTCGCCCAGATCCGATATCGGGATCGAACGGACCTGCAGCACGGTCTCGGGTCCGGTCGAGTCGGCGACGAGGGCGTTGGCCTGGTCGGTCATGGGCTGCTCCTTCTGCACTGGGTGCGTTCCGTTCTTCACCGTCGTACACGCCAGCCACCAGGTGCTGGTCAGAGGGCCACGTTTCAGGAATGTTTCCTGTCAATGGTGTCCGCAACGAGAATATTTACGCCGTTCGCCGTGCGCGTTCTCGGATTTGGGTCCAAGATGGCTACCCGGGTCGCTCGAGAAGCGTAAACGTGGACGGATTCGCCCGTGCCGCCGAACCTAGGGAGCCAGATGAGCAAGCTGCGCGATGCGCTGCGCAAGATGACGGTCCTGTCTTGTACGTCGGTGGTCGCCGTGTTCGGCGTCGCCGCGTGCGGGAGCGAGGGATCCGACGGATCGGGCGGGGGCGAGATCAACATCTCGATGACGTCGTTCCCGGACTACATCGACCCGCAACTGTCCTACACACTGGAGGGGTGGGAGGTGCTCTACAACACCTACACCCCGCTGCTGACCTATAAGCACGCCAAAGGCGAGGACGGCACCCAGATCGTCCCTGGCCTGGCCACCGATATGCCCGAGATCTCCGATGACGGCAAGACCTACAAGCTGAAGCTGCGGTCGGGGATGAAGTACTCCGACGGCACCGATATCAAGGCATCGGACTTCACCTACGCCATCCAGCGGTTGTTCAAGGCCGACAGCGGTGGGTCGGTGTTCTACAGCGGGATCGTCGGTGCCCCGCAGTACGCCGACGGCACGGCCGACACCATCAGTGGCATCGTCACCGACGACGCGACCGGCGATATCACCATCACCCTCGACGCCGCCAACGGCACCTTCGAGAACGTGCTCGGCCTGCCGTTCGCCGCACCGGTGCCGCCGAGCACTCCGCTCTCCGATGACGCCACGAACAGCCCACCGCCCTCCAGTGGCCCGTTCATGATCACCAAGGTCGAGGCGCCCCAGACGCTGACCATGGAGCGCAACCCGAACTTCTCGACCGTCCGCGACGCCGGTGCCACCGAGGTCGCCGATGCCCAGGTCGACAAGATCATCGTGACCCAGAACAAGAGCAACACCGCGCAGGTCACCGGGGTCGAGCAGAACACCATCGACTTCATGGTCGACCCACCCGATGCCGACCGCCTGCAGGAGGTGAAAACCCGCTTCGGCGACCGATTCCGGCTGGAAGAGTCGATCAATACCTACTACTTCTGGATGAACAACCAGACCGCGCCGTTCAACGATGTGCGTGTGCGCCAGGCGGTCAACTACGCCATCGACCCCGAGGCGCTCAACCGCGTCTTCGGTGGGCGCCTGCGCCCGACGCAGCAGATCCTGCCGCCAGGCATGCCGGGCTATGAGGAGTACAAGCTCTATCCCGGGCCCGATATGGACAAGGCGAGAGCGCTTCTGGCCGAGGCGAATCCGTCCGATCGCGATATCACGGTGTGGACCAATGACGAGCCCGACCGCAAACGGATCGGCGAGTACTACCACGACGTGCTCAACCAGCTCGGCTTCAACGCGACGCTGAAGGTGATCGCCGGCGATGTCTACTTCACCACGATCGGTAATCAGTCGACTCCCGATCTGGACACCGGTTTCGGCAACTGGTTCCAGGATTTCCCGCACCCGGACGACTTCTTCCGGCCGCTGCTCAACAGCGCGGCGATCCTGCCGACCAACGGCAACAACTTCTCCCGGGCCTCCTATCCCGAACTGGACGCGAAGATGGACGAACTGCTGACCAAGCAACTCACCGAGGGGGACACCGAGGCGCAGTATGCGGCGCTGGACAAGGCCTATATGGAACAGGCGGCCTGGGCGCCCTACGGTAACGAGCAGTTCACCACGTTCGTCTCCGACCGCATCGACTTCGACAAGGCCTACCACCACCTCCTGTTCAATCAGGACTGGTCGGCCCTGGCGCTGAAGTAGGGATGACCACCCCGTCCGATGCGGTGGAGGCGCCGGGGGAACCCGTTCCTCCCCCCGGTGTTCCCGCCGAGCAGATCCGTGGGCGTAGTCCGTGGTATCTGGCCTGGCTCTGCCTGCGGCGCAACAGGATCAGTCTTGCCTTCGGGGCGTTGTTCGTGCTGATCGTGCTGTTCTGTCTTGCCGCCCCGGTGTGGGCCGATCACGTTGCCCACACCGGGCCGAACGAGAATCACATCACCGACACCGTGCAGATCGACGGCCGCGATGTCGATGTGGTCTCCCCGGACGGCACGCCGCTCGGCCCTGGGCTACATGGCAGGTACCTGCTGGGTGCCGACCAGAACGGCCGCGATGTGATGGTGCGCCTCATGTACGGCGGACGGACCTCGATCTTCATCGGTGTGGCCGCGGCGGCCATCACCACCGTGCTGGCCGTCCTGGTCGGGTTGCTGTGCGGCTACTACCGCGGATGGATCGACGCGACGCTGTCGCGGGTGATGGATGTGGTGTGGGCGTTTCCCGTGCTGCTGCTGGGCATCGCCCTGGGCACCGCACTGGCCCTGGGCGGCTTGAAGATCGGCGCATTGCAGATCGCCGGGGACTCGCTGTGGATCCCGATCATGATCATCGGGCTGGTGTATGTGCCCTACATGGCCCGTCCGATCCGCGGTGAGATCCTGGCACTGCGCGAGAAGGAATTCGTCGAGGCGGCGGTGGCACAGGGTAAGGGCCCGGTGCGCATCATGATCAGTGAGCTGCTGCCCAATGTCGTGTCGACCATCATCGTGTTCTTCACCCTCAACATCGCCAACAACATGCTGCTGGAGTCGGCATTGTCGTTCCTGGGCGCGGGTGTGCGAGCACCCAACGCGTCATGGGGCACGATGATCGCCGACGGCTACCAGACGATCTACACCGCCCCGCATCTGACCATCGTGCCCGGTCTGATGATCGTGTTGACGGTGTTGTCGCTCAACGTGTTCGGCGACGGTCTACGCGATGCCCTCGACCCGCGCGCCAAGATCCGGTTGGAGCACTGAGATGCTGCGATTTGTGGTGCGGCGGCTCGTCGGCATGGTCGGGGTGCTGTTCGCGATATCGGTGCTGGTGTTCCTCATCTTCAACGTGATTCCCAATTCCGACCCGGCGGCCCGCATCGCCGGGAAGAACGCCGATCCGGAACTGATCGCCAGGGTCAGCGCCGATCTGGGACTCGACCAGCCGCTCTACGTGCAGTACCTGACGATGATGAAGCAGATCTTCACCGGTCAGCTGACCTCCTATGCCAGTTCCCAGAATGTCGTCGAGCAGATATGGAAGGGACTGCCCGCGACGCTGTCGCTGTGCATCGGCGCCGCGGTGCTGTGGATGGCGCTGGCGATCTGGTTCGGCTACCTCAGCGCCGTGCACGCCGGCAAGTTCACCGACCGCGCGCTGACCGTGCTCTCGCTGGTCGGAATATCGATGCCGGTGTTCTGGCTGGCCGCAATCCTGTTGTACTACTTGAGCTTCAAGGCCGAGCTGTTCCCCACCAGCAGTTACGTTCCGCTGACCAAGGACCCACTGGACTGGGCGTATCACCTGATCTTGCCGTGGCTCACCCTGGCCGTGCTCTACGTCGGTTTCTACAGCCGGGTGTTGCGGTCGAACATGCTCGACGTGATGAACGAAGACCACGTGCGCACAGCACGGGCGAAGGGCATCAGCGAACGGCAGATCCGCATCAAGCACGTGCTGCGCAATTCGATGATCCCCATCGTCACGCTGTTCGGGCTGGATTTCGGTGTCGTCGTCGGCGGCGGGGCAATCCTGACCGAGACGGTATTCAACCTCAACGGCGTCGGTCTGTATGCCGGACAGGCGATCGGCACGCTGGACCTGCCGCCGCTGATCGGCGTCACGATGTTCGGCGCGTTCTTCATCGTGCTCTTCAACACCCTGGTCGACGTGGCCTACGCGTTCCTTGATCCACGGATTCGGCTCGGAGAGGCGGCACCGGTATGAGTCCGATACTCGAAGTCGAGGACCTGCGGGTCAGCTTCGCCACCCAGGACGGTGTGGTGGGTGCGGTCGACGGGGTGTCCTTTGCCCTGGAGGCCGGTGAGGTGCTGGCCATCGTCGGGGAGTCGGGCTCCGGTAAGAGTGTCACCGCACAGACCGTGATCGGACTGACCCGTGCGCCGAACGCCACCATCGGTGGGGCGGTCCGGTTCGACGGGCGCGACCTGACTCAACTGGATGACCGTGAATTACAGGGCGTGCGAGGCGAACACATCGCCATGGTGTTCCAGGACCCGATGACATCGTTGAATCCGGTGTATCGGGTGGGGGACCAGATCATCGAGATGATCCGGGCGCACCGCGCGGTCTCCCGTGCCGAAGCACGCGACCGGGCGGTCGAGCTGCTGCGCACCGTCGGCATCCCCAATCCCGAACGCCGCGTGAAGGATTACCCGCACGAGTTCTCCGGGGGCATGCGGCAGCGCGTCATGATCGCCATGGCGCTGTCGCTGGAGCCGGAGGTGTTGATCGCCGACGAACCGACGACGGCGCTGGATGTCACGATCCAGGCCCAGATCCTGCGCCTGCTCGCCCAATTGAACGCCGAACGTGGGCTGGCGGTGGTGCTGATCACCCATGATCTCGGCGTGGTGGCCGAGGTCGCGGACCGGGTGCTGGTGATGTACGCCGGACAGGTGGTCGAGGATGCCGGGGTCGACGACATCTTCTACGACCCCCGGCATCCCTACACCTGGGGGCTCTTCGGGTCACTCACACCGCTGGACGCACCGCAGCATGCGCGGTTGCCGCATATCGGCGGCGCCCCGCCGTCGTTGTTGTCACCACCATCGGGCTGCCGATTCGCCCCGCGCTGCCCGCACGTCTTCGATGCCTGCGCACAGCTGCCCGCACTGACCCTCGATGACAACGCGGCCGGGCACCGGGACCGGTGTTGGCTGGACCCGGAGCAGAAGGCCACCCTGCGGCTTGTCGACGGTCGTATCGGGCTGCGTAAGCCGGTGGCACTGTGAGTCCGGGGGAGCCGCTGCTGGAAGTCACCGACCTGGTCAAGCATTTCCCGATCAAGGCCGGCGCGATCATCGAGCGTGAGGTGGCGCGGGTGCGGGCCGTCGACGGGGTGAGCTTGACCCTGCGCGAAGGCGAGACCCTGGGCCTGGTCGGCGAATCCGGTTGTGGGAAGTCGACGCTGTGCCGGCTGATCCTGCAGCTGACGGCGCCCACTTCGGGATCGGTGCGCTTCCAAGGTCAGGAATTGGTGGGCCGGTCCCGCCGGGATCTGCGGCCGATGCGCCGGGATATCCAGATGGTGTTCCAGGACCCGTATGCCTCACTCAACCCGCGTAAGCGGATCGGTCAGATCATCGGGGACCCCATCGAGTTGCACGGGCTGGCCAGCGGCGGCGAGGTGAAGCGCCAGGTGCAGGACCTGCTGGACCGCGTGGGTTTGGCGCCCGAGCATTACAACCGGTTCCCGCACGAATTCTCCGGCGGTCAACGACAACGCATCGGGATCGCCCGCGCGCTGGCCCTGCGACCCAAGCTGATCATCGCCGACGAGCCGGTCTCCGCGCTCGATGTGTCGGTGCAGGCCCAGATCATCAATCTTTTCGAGGATCTGCAGGACGAGTTCGGTTTGTCCTATCTGTTCGTGGCGCATGATCTCGGCGTGGTGCGTCACGTATCGGACCGGGTGGCGGTGATGTACCTGGGCAAGATCGTCGAAACGGGTGCGGCGAACGAGCTTTACGACCATCCGTTCCATCCGTACTCGGGGGCCCTGCTGTCGGCGGTCCCGATCCCCGACCCTCGCCGCAACGCCGCGCGCGAGCGCCTGATCCTCGACGGTGATGTGCCCAGCCCGATCGATCCGCCGTCGGGATGCCGCTTCCGCACCCGGTGCAGATGGGCGACCGACATCTGCGCCGACGAGGAACCCGCGTTGCTCGAGCGGGAGGCGACGCACGCGGCGGCCTGCCACCATCCGCGCAATATCGAGGCCGCCGTCGGGTCCGCGCCGTCGCAATAGACTGTGTGACATGTTCAATCGGCGGATCTTCACCGACCCTCCGGTGCCCCTGAGCGCGGCCCAGGAGCGGACGGCCAAGCATGCGGCGATGCGGGCGGCGCGGGAGGCCCGGCGCTCGTTGCGGACCGCGCGGGGGCAGTACCGGCGCTACCGCACGGTTGCCGGGGACTGTTATCTGGACTGGCCGCGCTGGCATGCCGAGTACCTGCGGGAGTACCGCGGCGGGCCGATGGTGGACGAGGGCGGAACCAGCGTCAGCGCACCGATGTATGGCGGAGGGCTTGGCGCCCCCTGAGGCACCGGGCACCATTAAAGCAACAAAACGTGGCTATAGTGGGTTGACTGCTGTTCGAAGGGATTGGCGATGCGCATTTTGGTGAGCGGGGCCGGCGTGGCCGGTCTGAGCGCGGGGATAGACCTGGCGGGGGCCGGGCACGACGTCGAGGTGATCGAGCGGGCCGGTCATCTGCGGGTCAACGGCTCGCCGATCGACGTTCGGGGTGCTGCTCTCGACATCGCCCGCAGCATGGGCATTCTCGACGCTGTCCACGCACACCGCATCACGATGACCGAGCAGACGACGTTCGTCGACCGGTCCGGTGCGCCCGTCGCCCACCTGGTGCGTGACGAGATCGACGAGTCACCCGAGGACGTCGAGATCCCTCGCGAGGATCTGATGAACATCCTGCGCGCGGCGCTGCCTGCGACGGTGGACCTGCGATTTCGGGAGTCCGTCACGCGCCTGGACGACGATGGCGACCGGGTGTCGGTCGGCTTCGCCTCCGGTCGCAACGGCGTCTACGACCTCGTCGTCGGCGCCGACGGGGTGCACTCGGCGGTGCGCCGACTGGCATTCGGGCCCGAGCAAGATTTCACCGAGCATCTCGGCATGTACGTCGCGATCGCCGAGGCGCCCGAACAATCGACGCCGGGCAACCGCACCTCCGAGGTGCTCAACCTGCCCGGGCTGATGGCCGGCGTGGCCCGCTACCGAGATAAGGCATTGGCGCTATTCGAGTTTCGATCCGAGCCGCTGGACTACGACTATCACGACCTCGACGCGCAGAAGCGCATCCTGGCCGACACCTTCGCCGGTGTCGACGACTGGAAGGTGCCGGAGCTGATCAGCGCGGCACAACGCGATCCCGAACTCTACTTCGATGCGCTCGCCCAGATAAAGATGCCGTGCTGGCACCGCGGCCGGGTCGTGCTCATCGGTGATGCCGCGCATTGCGCGACGCCGATGGCCGGGCGGGGCACCTCGCTGGCCCTGCTCGGGGCATGGACGCTGACCGAAGAGCTCGGCCGCAGCGCTGATCTCGACGAGGTGTTCAGCAGCTACGAGCAGCGGATGCGTCCGGAAGTGGCCGCGGCGCAGGAATTCGCCTCCGTCGGAGCCGATATCGTGCTGCCCGCCACGTGGCAGGCCATCGAGGCGCGCAACACCCGGCTGCGCGCGGCCCAACCGCTCTAGAGTGTCGAAGGTGGAAGACAATGCCGGACCTGGCCGGCGCCCGGGTGGGCGTTCGGCCCGGGTTCGCCGGCAGATCATCGAGGTTGTCGTCGAACTCATCGCCCGAGACGGCGTCGGTGGCTTGAGCTACGAACAGATCGCCGAGCGCGCCGGGGTCAACAAGACGACCGTGTACCGCAACTGGCCGAATCGAGCGACGCTGATCGCCGACTCGCTGGTCAGCTTCGGTGACGACGTGGCGCCCCTGCATGATTCGGGTGACCTGGCCGCGGACCTCACCGATTTCCTCGATGCCCTTGCCATTGCGACCGAAAGCCCGCGCGGGCGCGCGATGCTGAGCATCGTGACCGCAGCGCGGGACAACCCCGAGCTGCGGGCTGTTGTGGACGAGGTGTTCGACCGTCGCGTGGAGATGGTGAAAGATCGGTTACAGGTGTCGGTGGAGCGCGGTGAGCTACCCGCGACCGACCTCGCGCTGATCGCCGCGATACTTTCAGGGCCCGTGCAACTGTTCGCCAGCCGTGGCGCTCGCACATTCACCAGGGACGACGCCCGCCGGGTGACGGCGATCGTCCTTGCCGGAGTGCATGCGACAGCCGGGACGCTATGAGCGAGAGGGGCGCAGCCGCCGAGATCGTCGGCGAACTCATCCACATCGTCGGGCGCGGGCACGTCCTCACCGATCCCGAGACGATCGCCAGTTATCGAACCGATTGGACCGGGCGATTCCAGGGGCGCACCGACGTGGTGGTGCGGCCGGCCAACACCGCGGAAGTGGCCGCCGTCCTCGGCGTCTGCCACGCCCACGGCGTGCCGGTGGTGCCCCAGGGTGGTAACACCGGTCTGGTCGGTGGGTCGGTGCCGATGCACGGCGAGCTCGTGTTGAGCACGCGGCGCCTCGACGAGATCGAGCATGTCGATCCCGTCGGCCGCACACTGGCGGCGGGCGCCGGGGTGACCGTCGCGCGGGCCCAGCAGGCGGCCCGTCAGCACGGCCTCGACCTCGGTGTGGATCTCGCCTCCCGCGACTCGGCCACCCTCGGCGGCATCGTGGCCACCAACGCCGGCGGGGTGCGCGTCATCAAGAACGGCGGCACTCGCGCCCAGCTGCTCGGTATCGAGGCGGTCCGCTCCGACGGGTGCGTCGTGACCCGATGGAAAGAGCTGAGCAAGGACAACATTGGGTATGACCTGCCCGGCCTGCTGGCCGGCTCGGAGGGGACGCTCGCCGTCATCACCCGGGTCCTGATGCGTCTGGTGGTGCCCGTGCAGCAGACGGTGGTGGCGCTGGTGGCCCTGCCATCGGTGGACGCGGCGCTGGTGTTGTTGGACCGGGTGCAGCGCCACGGCCTGCGGCTGGAGGCCGCGGAGTTCATGACCGCGGCGGGAGTCGATCTGGTCTGCAGGCACACCGGACTGCGCGCGCCGTTCGGCGATGACGCCCCGATCTATCTGCTGCTGGAGGTTGCGGGTGCGGGCGAGGCGGAGAACGCGTTGTCGGGGCTGTTCACCGAGGACGCCGACGCGGTCCTGGACGCCACGTTGGAGGCGGGCCCCGCGCGCACGTTGTGGCAGTACCGAGAGCGGCACACCGAGTCCATCTCGGCGGAATCACGCACGCCTGCTGTCAAATTGGATGTATCCGTGCCGCTGCGAGTCCTCACGGACTTCTTCACCACGCTGGATTCCCGGCTGCGAGCCGAGCACCCCGACGTCCGCGCGATCTGCTTCGGGCATATCGCCGACGGCAATGTCCACGTCAACATGCTCGACGTACCGGTCGAAAAGCAGCACGCCATCACCGATTTCGTGTTGCGACTGGTGGCTGACCACCAGGGCAGTATCAGCGCCGAACACGGCATCGGGCACGCGAAGGCGGCGTGGATAGAGCTGGGGCGCAGCGCGAACGATATCGACACGATGAAGCGGATCCGAGCCGCCTTCGATCCGGCCGGGATATTGAACCCGCATGTGTTGCCGCGGTGACCGCCCACCCGGCCGCCGGGGAATGCGGCCTTAAGCGTGGAATATCGAGCATAGGGGTGTCTCAAGGCGGATTTGCGACGGATCCGTAGCGCAATGCTTGAAATTGCATGCTTAAGTATTGACAGCGGTACGGGCTATGTCCGACGATGGTCTTACGCGTGAAATTGGAAGCATAAGGAGTGCGATGGTGGGCCCCAGGCGGCGGAGATCGCAACGCGATGACGCTATGCCTGAAATCGCACGCATAGGCGCCGCCTTCGCCGATCGCCGGATCGCGCTGCGACTCACGCAACAAACCTTGGCCGACTTGGCCGGGGTGTCCCGCTCGACTGTTCAGTCACTTGAGCGCGGGAGCGGATCGATCAACTTCGGGTCTGTCCTCGAGATCGCCGACGCACTGGGGCTCCACGTCGACGTGAACGCGACGGCGGAATGACCGGCCCGCACCCGCTCGGCCTGCGTGAGATCGACTCAGCCGATGTCTATATCGGCGACAACCTTGCCGCCCAATTGGTGCGACAAGGCGGTGACGGCATCAGCTTCGCCTACGTCGATGAAGGGGCCCTCGACGGTCGGGTCCGTGACCGGTCGGTTTCCTGGTCGCTGTTACGTTCCGGCGAGTACCCGGTGGTCACCACCGGTGGGTCCGTTCCCGCGTTCTTCGCGGGGTTGCTCCCCGAGGGCGTCCGGCTGGGCGTGGTGACCTCGTCGACCAAAACCTCTGCCGATGATCACCTCACCTTGTTGCTTGCCATCGGAGCCGACACGATCGGCAACGTCCGGGTGTTCCCCGCCGGGGCGGATCCGATCCGGCCGCTACCACTGTTCGACCCCGAGCGTGACAACGACTTCCGTGCTGTCTTTGCCAAGATGTCCGGTTCTGTGGAGGCCGACCCGGTGGGTCTGGCGGGTGTCCAACCCAAGGTCAGCGCCGGTATGTTGTCCACGCCAATGCAGACCGCGTCGGGGCCGGCGATCCTGAAGCTCAGTCCGGCGCAGTATCCGCTGATTGTCGAGAACGAGCACTTCTTCATGACGATGGCAGCGGCGTGCGGTCTGCGAGTCGCCAAGACCTCGGTGCTGCACGACGCCCAGGGGCAAAGCGCCTTGCTGGTAAACCGATTCGATCGCGAAGGCTCCGTCCGGCTTGCGCAGGAGGATGCGTGTCAGGTCGCAAATGTCTATCCCGCCTCGAAGTACCGCATCAAGACCGAGGTTGCCATCATCGGACTCGCCGAGGCGTGTGCGCGCGGCGGAGGTTCCAGGACGGCGGCGGTCGCCGAGTTGCTCAAAACCGTTGTCTTTTCTTGGCTTATCGGCAACGGCGATCTGCATGGCAAGAACCTGTCGATCTACAATCCGAACGGAATATGGCAACCGACTCCTGCCTACGACCTGCTGTGCACCCAGCCGTACGCGGGCTGGAGAGACCCGATGGCGCTCAATCTGTACGGCCGTGCCAATAAGCTGAACCGCGCCAACTTCATCGAGGCGGGGGAACGTCTTGGGCTGCGGCAACGCGCGGTCTCCCGGATGATCGACGCCGTCGTCGACGCGGCCGAGCCGTGGCCGGCGCGATGTGAGCAGATCGGTTTCGGTGACCGGGACACTGAGCGCCTTGCCGAGATGCTGCGGACGAGAATCGACAGCCTGAAGTAGTTACTCGTGCCGGCGTTACTGCTCGCCATTCATCGAGCCGATGACGGGAATCGAACCCGCGTATTCAGCTTGGGGCCGATGCGTCTACCAGCATCCAGGATGGTGCACGAAAGTGTTGTGTAGCAACCGATCACAAAGTTACCTGATACTTCCAGGTACAGGTAAATCCACGGGAGTGTATGACGGTTTATGCGGGGAAAATGCGGAGTAGCTGCAATGCAATCTCCGCGCCTCTGCCCCGTCGTTGTGCTCGACTTCCTCCATGGATAAACGCCCCTCTACAGTCGCGCCGATGCCGCGACCTATCTGAGCAAGAGCATGTCGGAGATCGACCGGCTGATCAGGTCCGGCCGCGTCATCGCGAAGAAAGACGGCCGGCGCACCGTCATCGAGCGCCGCGAACTGGATCGCTTCGCAGACCGCCTACCCACCATGGAACCGAAGCACGGCGTGGTGACGGCAGGGGGCCTCTACGAACACGTGTTCGGAATTGACGCCGCGACACGCCCGGAACTGTCGGACCCCACCGGTAGAGTGTGATTCGGCGGGACGACTGTCCCGCCCATGGAAAAGCCGAGGCCCTGCCGAAGCGGACTCCAGCAGGGCTCGGGATTGTCTTTGGTCGGACGTCCACGAGTCTAAGCGAAACGCCGACAAATGGCATCATTCCGTCGGAATCGCTTGGCTGTGGTTCCGATCGCGCTGCGACCTCGATTTTTCCTTGCTCAGCAACAGGAAGGTCGACCATTGAGCGACGACGCAAACAGTAATCTGCCAGGCGATTTGGGCGAGTTCATCGTGTACCGGACGCCGGACGGTCGCGCACAAATCCAGATGCGGGCGGTTGAAAACACCGTCTGGCTCACGCAACGCGAAATGTCGGAGCTGTTCGACAAGAGCATCTCGACGATCAGCGAACACATCAAGAACATCTATGACGACGGTGAGTGCAGGCCGGAGGCAACTTTTCGGAAATTCCGGACAGTTCAGAGCGAAGGCGGCCGCGATGTAACCAGGTACATCGAGGCATACAGTTTGGACCTGATCCTGGCCGTCGGATACCGAGTCCGTTCCGCGCGGGGTGTCCAGTTCCGCCAATGGGCCACCACGGTGCTTCGGGAGTATCTGATCAAGGGCTTCGCGATGGACGACGCCCGGCTCAAAGATCCGGCCGGCCTGGACTACTTCGACGAGCTGCTCGAGCGGATCCGCGACATCCGTGCATCCGAGAAGCGGTTCTACCAGAAGATCAAGGACATCTTCGCTCAGACCAGTGTGGACTACGACAAGACCAGCTCGGCGGCCACCACATTCTTCGCGACCATCCAGAACAAGCTGCTATACGCCGTCACCGGCCATACCGCAGCCGAGTTGGTGTGTGCGCGCGCCGACGCCGACCTGCCGAACATGGGCCTGACAACCTGGAAGGGCCCGGCGGTCCGCAAGTGCGACGTCGGCGTGGCCAAGAACTACCTCACTGAGGCGGAGGTCACCACCCTGAACCGGATCACCACGATGTTCCTGGACTATGCCGAGGACCGTGCGAGCCGGCGCCAGCAGATCACCATGTCGGAGTGGGAGGGCAAGACCGACGAGTTCCTCACCTTCAACGAACGTGAAGTCCTGCGCAACGGCGGCAAAATTTCGTCGAGCAAGATGAAGGCCGTCACGGACGACCGGTACAGCGACTTCGACCGCCGTCGCAAAGCGGACGAGCTGGAAGCAGCGGAGCGGGAGCACATTGAGGAACTTGAGTCCGCAGTGAAGGCGATAAACCCTAAGGTGCACTAATTGAGGTCATCACCGGCCTCGGCTCATGTCTGGGCTGGGGTCCGGTGATGCCCGCACCGGGCTGACGGCCGGCTCTGAACGAGATCCGGCCCCCGCATCCGATACCGACCCCACATGAGGAGACGACCACTATGGCCGACACCGACCCTGAGCGGGCCGACAATCTGGTGACAGTAAGTCAGACGGCCCTCTACGCGATGCGGGGCTTGTCCGAGTCGGACAAGTCCGCCGTCGATACTGCTTTGGCCGAGATGCGGTCCTCCATCCGGACCGGGAGTGATCCGACCATCAGCGGCCAGTCCGTCAAGATGGTCCGCCGCGTCCACGACCACCTACGCCTCGTCTACCGCGACGTGGGTGTGTTACCTCGCGATGGGCGACGATGGTTCTCGATTGATGCCGTGGTCACTCCGTATCCAGGACAGATGTGGCGGCTGACCGAGGATGCCGGCCGTAGGAGTTGAGCTTTGGCGGAGCAGCCCGTCACTGAGCGGGCTCATTCCTGAACAATCTCTCCCAAGACCGAGTGTTTGTTTATCCCTTCACCCTGCCGACGTTAAGGTCACGGCTACTTATGAATGCGTCTTTCTTTCCGGAATCCGGGTTCGTCGGGCGTGGTAAAGGCCCACGCCGCGAAGCGCCGAGGGACTGGATCGTGTGGCATTTCACGCACATCGACAATCTCTCAAGCGTCGTCGACGCGGGGCGCTTGCTACCCGACTCCGCGGTCACCGCCGCAACCAACGTTGCGAACGATGAAGTGAAAGAGCGACGCCGGCACAAGAAGGTTGACCCTCATACGTCCTACCCGACGTCGATGGTCAGTGACCACGTCCCGTTCTACATCGCCGCGAAATCACCCATGCTGTACGTCGTGTGCAGAGGTCACGGTCATTACACGGGCGGAGCTGGGCCGCTCGTGAATCTCGGAATTTGCCTTGGCGACATCATCGACGCCGGCCTCACGTGGTGCGCGAGCGACGGCAACGCGGCCGCATCCTTCACGCAGTTCAGCTCGGATCTGGCAAATCTGGGCAATTTCGTAGACTTCGACTTGCTCTGCCAGCGTGACTGGTACAACACTGCCGAGGACTCGGACCGCAAGAGTCGACGGTCGGCCGAGATTCTCGTCCACGGCGCAGTGCCGATCGAGCTGGTGTCCTATGTGTGCTGCTCAGACGAAGACACGTCGGCCGCTGCAGCGACCTTGCTCGATTCTGTCGGTGGGGTGCGCAACTATATCGTTGAACAGAAGATGTACTACTAGGACGGAGAGGCGCGGCCAATGATCACCTACGGTCACGGAGACCTCTTGCAGGCCGATACCGACGCGATCGTTAATACAGTGAACTGCGTAGGCGTGATGGGCAAAGGGATTGCGCTGCAGTTCAAACGACGCTATCCCGATATGTATCGGGCTTACGAGAAAGCGTGCAAAAAGGGCGAGGTACGCATCGGCAGCATGTTTGTCGTCGATACGAACCAGCTCGAGGCGCCACATTACATTGTCAACTTCCCCACCAAACAGCATTGGAGATCCCCCTCTCAGCTGACGTTTATAGAAGCGGGCCTCAAGGATCTCGTGCGTGTCATTCGCAAGTTTGGCATTACCTCGATAGCAGTTCCACCGCTTGGAGCAGGGAATGGTGGGCTGGACTGGCGTGACGTGGAACCCCTTCTGGTCGAGGCGTTTTCGGAACTGCCAGATGTCACCTTCGTTCTATATGCCCCCGCAGGAGGAACTCGTCAGATTGCTCCACCCGCTCGCATTCGAATGACTTGGGGACGAGCCATGCTTTTGCATGGAATGCGTCGATACATTGAACGGCGTCGTGCTTCCGAACCGTGGGAAGACCAATCCGGGGTATCCCACTTGGAGATCCAAAAGCTGATGTACTTCGCCGACGCACTCGAACCGAGTCTCGCGTTGGCTTTCGAGCCGGGCCGCTATGGCCCCTACAGCGAGAAAGTCCGCCACCAGCTTTCAAGCATCGAAGGTGCCTACACAGTTGGATTCGGAGACGGCACTGCCAAAGCTCTTGATCATGAACCCATTTCGCTCACCGATCGGGGCATTCGTGCGCTCGATGAGTACCTCACGTCTGGCGCCGAGGCTGAGACGGTAACGAAGACCATCGATGCCGTCCTGGACATTATTAACGGCTTCGAGGGTCCCTACGGCGTCGAGCTGCTCGCCAGCACCCATTGGGTCGCCACTCAGGAAGGTGCAACCGAGCACGTCGCTGCAGCCAGTGCGGTGCGGTCCTGGACGAAACGCAAAGGGCGGATCTACACCGATGACCGCGTGGGCGTAGCTCTTGACCGAGTGCTTGCGGCGGCGGTCGGCGCGTAGAAGTCGTGCCTAACCGTGCGATCTACACCGATCACGCAGTTATTTGGTAAGTGCAGGTACAGGTGAATCCACGTGAGCTTCCGGCGGTTGATGCGTGGAAAATACGGAGTAGCTGCAAACGGGAAACGGTTGCGTCTCGCATAGCCGCGAGACTAGTTCGGCGCCGACGGAAGCCGATAGCAGAGTGACGGCCACGACCTGAATCCAAAGGCTCCACGCGACCTGCGCAGCCTTGGTGCGGTTCCCCTTGCGCATCGTGCAGATCGTGCTGGCTTGTATGCCTACCCACGCCCGCGTCGCATCATCCGCACGCCGTGCCCACTCCGTGTCATCACGAGCAAGGGAGGTCAGAGACTCGTTGCTCAACACGTCGTACTCGAACCCATGAGCTTGGACGACGATCGCGAGAACTGCAGACAGCAGGAACGCCGCCATAGCCGCGATAAGCACCCCAACCGCAGCGGCGCTCTGATAGACCGCATCCTTGCCGTCTCCGGTTACCAACACCGTGATGCCGAAAATCAGCGTCAGCATTGTCCCGCTCGAACCCAGAAGGGCGGCAGCGCGCGACTCGAACGCTTTCCGCCGGTCGAATTCCGCGGTCAGCAGCTTGTCGGTGATCGCTAGGTAGATCCGGCCTGCCGGCGAGACCGGGTCGACTGGCTCGGTCAGGCCGTCACTCACTTGCCTCTGGGCTTGTTTTCGGGTGGCCGCACGACACCCTGCAGCGGCCGCGGATGCTCTGTCTCGGGGCTCACGCTGCCTCGGACGCCCTCCACTGTCCACGGGTTGTGCCACTCTCCGGTTGTGACCGTGACGGGTGGCGGGGGTGCTGGAGGTGGTTCCTGTGCGGGCTCGCTGCCGCCCTCGGCCTGTGTCATGGGACAACACCCTTCGTAGCTACGGAATAGGACTGCCTCCGCTGATGATCGCATCCACCACCGACATCTCAGTGCAGGTCGCTCAACGTTAGGCCCACAGGGGCCGCAGCACGGCGAGATCCTCTGTCAGCGACTGGACATCGATCTCGTCGCGCGCGATATCGTCGATCGCCGCTTCGATGGCATCGAGGAGCTCCGATCGGAGCGGTATGCGGTGGGTGGCGGCGTGCTCCAGCGCATCGAGAACGACTGCGCCGTACACGCCGGCGCGCAGCGGACTAAGCAGCACGTCGTTGTCAGGGGTAGCTTCCCTGATCAGTTCCTCGGCGACCTCCTGGGGCGTCATGGCTGCCCGTCCCGGTGCTGTCGCTGCTGGCGGTCGACGGCGTCCAGGATGAGCTGACGGTAGGTGCCGTTCAGGTACCAGCGCGTGGCGCCGGCGGCGACCTCGTCCAGGGTTTTTGTCGGCAGCGGCTTGCGTGTGTCGAGGACAGCGATGCTGAGTGCGATTTCGGTGTCACCGAAGTCCATCTCCCACTGGAACTGGTCACGCGACTTACCGTCCAGGTCAGCCGCAGCGGTTGCCTGCTCAGCGAGCGTGACCAGATCCATCCGTCGATGGTACGGCCGACCAGCCTTACCTGAAACCTTCTTTACGCAGGGTGTATGTCATCAGCGGGCCCGGCGGATGTTCGGCAAGCCACTCGTCGATCGCCGTCGCCTGGACCTCGCGACTGGCGGCGGTCAGCTTCAACTTCCGCAGCAGCGCGTACACCGTGGTCGGCTGGAAAGTCCCCACCGGGAGCAACCGCAGATCCTCCGAGAACTTGTCCACGCCATGAAGTATGGCCAGCTCGACGACCTCAGTCGACCGGTTAAGGCAGCGCGGCACAGCTACCATCCCCCTTCTTCGTGGTCGCACGAAAGGCTGGGTGCGGCTGCCAGAATGGGGCATGCGGTACTTCACCGATGGCCACCGGTTCATCCGCGTGCACACCGACGCCCGTGTCAGCGATCCCGCGTTCGGCACAGCGCCAGCCGAGGCGTGGCAGCACCGCAACCAGCACTGGGCGGTGAAACCAGACCTGGCTTCGCGGGTCATGCTCACCGGTGACTGGCGACCCTGCGCCCGACCATTTCACGGTTGACCGCGAAAAGGGTCCGCGGTCGGTCGTACGGTGTCGTCGGGTCGCACTTCAGAACCAGTCGAGAGCCTGTTCGCGACGCAACGTCACCTCGGGCAGACTGCGGCCGCGCAGCTGCCGGCCCTCCAGCACCGCCGGCCGACCCGCCTCGAGCGCATCCAACAGCGGCGACCGCGACAACGGAATCGGCTCGTGCTTGCACACCGTGTCGGCCAACGTGCAGTATCCGCCCTCGGGGTGAAGCCGGCGCATCTCTCGCGGATCCGGCCGAGCACGGTCGCGCTCCCTGGCCAGCAGCGCCGCGTACAGACCGTCCACGCGAAGCACACCGTAGGAACCCTCAACCCAATCGCCGTCATCGAGGTCAAGAACGGGCACGGTCGCGCTCCCACCGGGTTTCGGCCGCTCGCTGCGCCTTCGTCGTCGTCAGCGACGGATCCGCAGGCAAGTCCGTCTTGATCTGCCCGATATACCGGGCCACCGCCGTTTCCAGTAGCCGGATCTCGGCCGACAGCTTCACCCGCAGATTGTCGTCCGTCGTTTTCCGCCAGCTCGCCTGCAACACCACCTTGCGGTCGATCGCATCGGCCAGCAGCTCCAGAACCGTCGCCTCCGCGGTCGACCACCTCATCGGCTTCACCAGACCACGGCGCCGAGAGCTCGCCTGCAGCTCCGCGTCCAGTCCCGCGAGCACCGCCAGGGCCTCCGCGCTGTGAACCGCTGACTCGGCGGCCGCCGCCGCCCGCTGGCGCTTCGCCGGCGCCGGTGCTGGCGCCGGATCTGTGACAGCGGTGTCACACTTACGGCCGCGGCCGCGCCGGGCCCGTTGACGGCACGCCGGCGAGCAAGTCGTCGCATCCGAACGGCCAATGAACCCCTCACCGCAGCTCACACAGGTGCGCCTAGCAGACACCGCGCACCAACCCCGCGGCCCAGATCGCCCGATTCGGCGCCGTAAGTGTGACAAAAACCCTGCGTTTATGCGTGCAGCCGTCGGATTTCGCAGTGCGTTGCGGCAGCGGGGAGGGGCCCGGGGGGAGGGTGGTGCGCCTCCCCTTCGCGCCGGTCAGGTGAGCAGCAGTGGAAGTGTGGCGATTGCGCTGGTCGTGAGGATCGCGCCGGCAATGCAGACCGACCTCCAGTGTGAGCGCCAGCCGGTCGGCGGTTCGATGATCGGATAGAGACCTTCGTCCTCGTTGTCGGGTCCGATCGTGAGGCCGCGCGCTGGTGCTCGGTCGAGTCCGATTACGAACACGCTGTTCAGGATGAGCAGTGCGATTGTCAGGGCGATGAGCTGTGTTGTGTTCACGGTTCGGTACTGAATCAAACGAGGGTGCAGCGACTACGCGTCGTCGCTGTGAAGTGCATCGATAGCTTTCTGGAGCTTGGGCTGCAGTTCCTCTATCGCTTGCGATCGGTCGCGCTCGTGTCTGCTCAGCAAGAGGCTGGACGCGACTCCGAGCATCACACCTAGGACGTTCCTCATGCGGTCTGGGCGTTCGAGCAACTCCGGTTCGAGTTCGCGGTCGACGATGCTCATCGCGTCGGTGTCGTCGTTGAGCTGCGCCAGGAGCAGCCGGTAGGCGGCCACCTTCGCCGTGTTGTACTCGTCGTCTCTGGGGCTCACGGATTTCATTCTGGTCGAGCGTGGCTGCGATTCCGTGGTGCGACGCGTTGCCGTTGTAGTCGAGCCAGCGCCGTGGTGCTCTGGGCATTTGAGTCAGGCCCGCTGTGTTGTGGGTACGCCAGCGGCGTCGAGCTTGTCGATGATGTCGTCGCGCTTGTCGTCCTCGGTGATGGTCACCTTGTCCGTGAAGTGCGACGCGTACTCGGCCCACGCAACGAGGTTGGCGCCGGCACCACCGCGAGGCGGGGGCCCACCGAGCCGTCCTGTTCCGTCGGAGTCTTCCCAGATGTCGGAGTTGGTGATCATGGCTGCGGCCCAGCCGGGTACCTCGTCGCCAGGAGCGAATGAGTGCACGTAGCCGGAGTCGGGGTGGCGGATGCTTACGTGCCTGACGAGGTGGTGGCGGGTCGGGTCGAAGGAGTTGACAGGCATCGGCGCCCGCTTATCCGGCGTTGATGAACGGTAGATTAATGAGCGAGTCGGTTGCTGCTGGTCGCTCTCGGTCGCCGCCTTGCAGTCGCGGCGGAACGGTATTCAGCGATGCGGCGATCTCGGTGGCGGTGGGGCACCAGATTCCAGAGTCACGGTTGATGCACCAGATGAGTCGCTGGGTGGGGTCGCTGGGCCACGGCAGTGAGCTATCGCGCTGGTTTCCCCTGGCATCCAGTCCAGGCTTCCAATCCGGCGCAACGTCGTCCAAGTTGCGGTGGTAGTACAGGCGTGCCTCGGGGTCATAGACCTGGATACCGTCGCCGCACGCCGCCCGATCGATCTTCTCGAAATCGGCGCTGCGATACAGCTCCAGCTGCACGAGGCGGATGTCCTCGTAGACGGGGACCGCCGTGCTGATCTGTTTCCAGGTGTCCGCTGCATCGGCGTCGATCGCGGCGGCCGCGGTGTCCACGCCTGGGCCCAGACGCTCGACGGCAGCACCGATCTCGTCAACGAGGGCTTCGAGGTCTTGGGCCAGTAGTTCGATCAGATCGTCCCGGCGCTCGACGATCAGGCTGTTGGCTTCGTCCTGGGAGCTGGTGATCAGATCGCGGAGTACTTCGAGCTGAGTGTCGATTCTGGTTGCTCCGAGCCGGCGGTCGACTTCGGTGTCCAACCACTCCGGTGTCAGCTCGTCCGGGGCAGTCGGCCACGCCGGGGCTCGGGTGGCGGCCGACCGCAGCTCTTGTGCGCGGTCTTCGGCAGCGAGCGCGGTGGCGGTCAACTGGGCGCATTCTGGGACGACCTCATCGAGTAGTGCCTGTGCTCGGCTATTGCGTTTCGCGAGGTCCAGGAACGAGTTGCGGCGACTCATCGCTTCACCGGCTTTCCGTTGTCGTCGATGAATCCGCGCCGCTTAGCCTCTTCCAGGCCGGCGTTGCGCCCCTTGCCGATCTTGGTGGCCGGAGCGTCGGATTCGTTGTCGAGGCGTTGTCGCTCAGATGGCTGTTGCTGTTGCGGCGTTCGGACGCGCTGGGCTAGCGCGGTCCATTCGTCGTCGGTTAGCGACCTGAGGTGTTGTTCGAATGCTTCAGCGATGTCTGCCATTACTGCGCTCCTCTGCGTACTGGAGAACGGTGGAGAGCTTGAAAACCCAATCACGACCTACCTTTTGGCCGTCGAGGTCGGTTGCGAGACGGCGAACTGATGCCTCTGTCAGGCCTAGTAGCTTCGCCGCCTCGCGGGTTCCAACGAAGGAGTTTCCGATCTCCGACTCCAATGCTGCACCAACACTTTGCAATTTATGATCGCGTGCGCTCAAAGCACTGGTCAGGTCCAACCTCGCGCTCAGCTTGAGCATCCAGGCGGGTATGTTGACGCCGGATCTCGCGCGTCTGTCGACGAGTTCAGTCACGCAATACAACAGCGCGGCGATGTCGTCGTCGGTGAAACGCACTTCACGCCTCGCCGCCGGCCTGGGCGAGCTCGTCGAGCAGCTGGCCAAGGCGGCCGTTCAGCGCCGCAACCAGGATTCTGTCGAGCGGCTCGCTCATCAGTGCAGTTGCGGTCATACGGCACCGCCGGCCGGTGGGTGTCGAGGCTCGCCAAAGTCGAGTGGTTCGGCATTGTCTTCGGAGTCAACAACATTGAGCTGGCCAGCCAGGTTGTCGGCGCCGGCAACCTCGGTGAG
This sequence comes from Mycobacterium sp. VKM Ac-1816D, assembly GCF_000416385.1. Classification (NCBI taxonomy): domain Bacteria; kingdom Bacillati; phylum Actinomycetota; class Actinomycetes; order Mycobacteriales; family Mycobacteriaceae; genus Mycobacterium; species Mycobacterium sp. VKM Ac-1816D. The sequence continues at coordinate 14,183 of NZ_AOHQ01000111.1, read as the reverse complement.
CTGGCCGGGGATGCGGGTGCGCAGCACGCACGGGACGCGGCGGATCCGGCCGCGGGAGTCGATGCACCACTGGCGCGGTCCTGCGTCGCACTGCGGGCACCCACGGTCCAGGGCGCCGTTCTGCTCGTAGGCGGCGTGGATCGGTATCCGGGTCACGAGGCCGACTCGGTGGTGCGTCGGACTCTCCACTCGGTATTGGGTCCAGAGTGCGTGGTGTGGATGTCGGGGCGGTCGCGGATTGCTTTGCGGAGGTTCTCCCAGGAGTAGCCCTCGGCCATTCCCTGTGCCTTGAAGTCGAGGCGGTCGATCTGGGCGCCGTCGGCCACTACATCCACGTAGCTGGCGATCCAGTCACCGACTGGCTGCCAGACCTGAGGCGGTGCCTGCGTGGGGTCTATCCACCACACCGTCGTGCCGTTGCGCCGCGACATGATCGTCATCCCGGGGTGCTTAGACGTCTCGGCTATGAGACTCTGCCGGTAGTGTCCTGCCGCTTCCCCCGCCGACAGCACAGCAAACGAATCAGCGGTCTGGTGTCCTGCCTCTAGGAGGTCAGCGACGTGATTCGCCATCCACTCCCGTGTTGACAGCCTTGACTGACCGTTTTCCTGCGACCTGGGAACATCTAGCTCTGTTTTGGCTACAGGTGGTTCACCGGTGAACTTCTGGTTCACCGCTTCTGACCTGGTGATTTGTGGGGTGAACTCGGGTTCACCGGTGAACTCCGGATTGAGCGCATAGTGCAATGCCTTCTCGCCTGGAATCGTGACGATCTGGCTAACTTCTAGAAGGTGCGGCAACACCGCATCAAAGGCTTCTCGGTAGTGCTGTTTGCCCATAGCTCGGCGAAGCTCGCTGCGCGACATCGACCCCGTCGTCAGCAGTCGGAGTATTCGGCTTCGGACGGTCTTCGCGTGTCGATCGTCGACCATCTCATCGAACGTCGCCCGGGAAGCTGCCCGCTCGCGCACCTTTGCTCGTGCCGCCTGGCGCGCTTCGGTGACAATCCAGTCGCGGGTGCGGTCGGAGACTGCCATGACTGTCTCGGAGAGTTGCCAGTCGACTTCAGAGACGACGGTGCGGTGGTGCATGATGGCCAGCACAGCGGCGACCTTGAGGCGGGTCAGCATCCAGTGTCCGTCCAGTGCGTCGCCTTCTCCGCGCTGGCGGGCGAGGTGGGCCGCGATGATCGCCTGCCGGATCTCGTCGGGGCCGTAGACGATCTCGGTGACGATCTCGGGGTCGTCATGGCGGCGTGTCAGCAACCCGGGCAGGTGGTGATTGAGCGGCTCGGGGTCGGCGGTGGGTTCGGCCGGCATCGTGGGGTCGATGGTGAGCGCCCATAGGAGACGCTGGGGTGTGCCGCCGGTGACGTCGTTGAAAATGACCCCGGTGTGGCCGGGCTGAGCACCGACCGACAGGCACCCGCGGTAGGAGTGCGCCGGTACGTTGCGGCTGTTGGCTTTCGAGGCGTTGGTGGAGCCGAGCTGCTCGCCCATCGCGAACGACTTCAAGGTGCCCAGAATGGTGGATCCTTGCCGTGATTCGAGGCCGGTGAGGATGTCGATCTCGGGGCAGTTGAAGATCGCGTTGGTGACGCGTTCGTTGTCGGAAGATTCCTTGCCGCGCAGGGTGAATGTTTCGGCGATGCCCTCCCCGGATCCGATCGGTAGCTCGACGATCTGAGCGGGCCACGCTAGCCGGGCGACCTTGTCGGAGATACCCTTGCCGCCGCCGGATGGGGCTACGAACGCGCACAGCAGGTTCAGGGATGCTCGGCCGCCGATGATGCCGGGGAGTTGGACGTGGGGGCTGACGCTGGCTGAGACGCGCAGCAGGACGGCGAAGAACACGGCCCAGGGTGCGGCGTAGCGAGCACGGGCCCAGCGGTGGATCAGCGTGAGTTCTTCTGTGGTGGACCAGAACTCGGACTCGTCTATCAAGATGCTCTCCTTCGGGGAATGTAGGCGCGGCCGCGGTCGGCGCGGTGCCGGCGGGCGATGGCAGTCCAGTCAGTGCTGGCGCTGATGTCGCGGGAGGCTTCGGCAAGGGCCTCCTGGCGCAGTTGCAGGTGCAATGCCCCGTAGCGGGCGACATCGAGGACGCTGGCCCACTTCGCCGGGTCGGTGTCGGCCAGCTCTTGCCATGGCAGCGTGCCCGCGACAGGCAATGTTTCGAACTGGTCGACGATGGGTGTGACGAGGCGGTGGACCGGAAACCAGTCCACCGCCCGTGTCACGATCAGCGTTTCACTCACCAGGTTCCCGGATGCGTGCGATGCGCTCGACTGCTCGTGTCAGAGATTGCGCCTCTGCCTTTATGCTCTCGATAGCTTCGATTTCATTGGCGCGCAGCGTCTTCAATCGAGCGGTCAGCATCGGTGTGTCTACCCAGAGCCGGAATGCCCACGCCTGCAGTCCGCCGCTGGGGCACTCGCGGATAGTCGCGATAAGATCATCGCCAGCGATCAGGCGCCTACTGGCGATCTCATCGACGATCTCCTCCTCGAGTGCGGCCATCTCTGGATCAGGCGGCACTGGACCGCGTTCGATGTGCACCAGCTCGTGCGCCAGGGTGCAGCGCCGCTCCGCCTGGTTGAGGCGCTTGTCCAACCAGATCCGTTTGGCCCTGCAGAGTCCCATCACTCGGTCAGGCAACGCGAGATCGTCGCTGAGCCTCACGTCGGGATACTCGATGTAGACGTGTTTCCAAGGGTTGTACCGGGCCTCGGGCGCCAGCACCGATGCCTGCCGTGAATCGCCGTCGGGGTAGTACTCCTGCAGTGGGGCGGAGGAGGTCATCGGGCCACCGCAGCGGTGTCGGCTTCCAGCGTGTCGGTGGCCTTGTCCAGCGCCACCGCGGCCTGGCGCAGATGACCGAGCGCGGTGACGATATCGACGATCGCGAACAGCGGGGTTGCGGCGGGCAACCCGCGGAGTTCTTCGTTGAGGTCATGGCGCAGCAGGTCGATCCTGTTGACGGCGATGTCGAGGCGCTGGGCGGCGGTCTCGGGTGGGGTGTACGTCGCGCAGAAGGCGCACACCTCGGTCCCTTTGGTGGGCACGGTGCAGTGACCGCACTGTGTCCGCGGGGGTACCGGAGCGGTGCCGGTAGTGGGTACAGTCATGGTTGAACTTCTCCTATCTAGCGGTTGGGGTGGTTCGGACGGCTCCCGCCGGTGCTGGTAACACCGGGTTCACGGGGGCCGTTCTGCTTATCTGCTGCCGTGTCGTCTCCGGCTGGTTCGTGGTCGACCAACGCGTGGTCATCGAGCAGATCGCGGTCGGTTTGGTCGATGTGTGGGTGGGACATCAGGCGGCGTCTCCGCCGGTGGCCACCGATTCCAGACTGCCGATGTAGGCGTTGATCTGCGCATCCGTGCTGAATCGCCGGCGGCCGATCTTCACCGACGCCAGGGCCCCAGACGCCCAGAGCTGAAATACGAGCGACCTGCTGATTCCTCCGAGTTTGAGGCTGGTCGCCTCCCAATCGTTCGTCCTCACTCCGATCGTCTGCGTGTTTTGACGTATATCGACATATGATTGCGTCGATGCACGCACGTTAGCGTGCCGACTGAATCGACGCAAGGAACCGGCTATCCTGCGTGTTATGACGCAACCGAGACCGCGACGGCAGAATTGGATAGACAGTCCGCCGAAAGACTGGAGCGAACGCCAGGCGCACCGCCTCGCTGTGGAGATCCAGCGCAGGCGGGGCCAACGGTCAGGGCAATGGCTGTCTGATCGAACGGCGGAGCTCGGTCACCGTGTATCGCGTGCAGTGATATCCGATCTCGAGACCGGGAGGCGCCGACACCTCACCACTGTCGAGTTGACCATGATCGCGGCGGCATTGAACGTGCCACCCGTGATACTCCTATACCCCGGTCCCTACATGCAGGAGTGCGAGGTTCTGCCAGGGGCGAAGGTCCCAGAACTTGTTGGAGTCGAATGGTTTTCGGGGCATCAGGATTGGCGCTTTGAGACTGCCAGCCTCACCGATGCCGAGCGTGCGGAGTCGGATATTGCCGAGCAAAACAGCCGCCCTCTGCGCCTTCACCGGCAGTATTTCGAAGCGGTTATCGAGCGGAACGCGTTGGCCAAGGCAGACGACGTAGGAGAGCAGGATCGCAAACTAATCGAACTGTACGACAAGCGAATTCGTGAGCTCGCCAAAGAGATCGAAAGCTTGGGTGCGTGATGCCGCGCCAGCGGATGGCTCCGGGCGAGCATGGCAAGATTACTGATTCGAGGCGTGGCGAGATCTTCTATGCGACAACCTATGTGCGTCTGCGCAGCGGTGTGTTGCGGGAGCGTGAGGCGTCGTCTCGCAAGTCGGCCGAGGATGCCCGTAGGGAGCTGAAACGTCGCATCGCCGCCGAACTTGAGGCCGGTGAACCTACCGGTGCTATCGACCGGCGCACCACGCTTTCCGAGCTGTTCGGGGCATGGATTCCGGCCAAGGTTGCGGAGGATGGGATTGGTGAGCGCACGGCGACTCTGTACCGGGACACGTGGCGGCTGCATGGCGACCGGCAGCTCGGTGCGCTGCGAATCGCGGAGCTGACGACCAGCCGGGCCGACTCGCATCTGAAGTCGCTGCCGTCGTCGGCGGCCACCTATATGCGGATCATCCTGGTTGGGATGTACGGGCTGGCGGCGCGGTTCGATGTCGTGAAGCACAACCCGATGCGCGAGACGAAGAACGCCAGGGTAGAGCGCGCCCCTGCGCGGGCGCTGACGGCGATGGAGTTCGAGCAGGTGCGCCAGGCCGTGAAGGTGTTCACGGAGCGCAAGGGGCCGGGGCCTCGGCGCGGCCGGATGCTGCCCGCGTTCGTCGAACTGCTAGCAGCGACCGGCGCGCGGCCGGGGGAGGTCTTGGCGATCCGCTGGGAGGATGTGGACCTGCTCGGTGACCCGCCGACCGTCACAGTCAACGGCACGGTGGTGGATGCCGGGCGTGTAGCCGGCAAGGCTCTGCACCGGCAGGGCACACGCAAGGGCGGAGCGCCGGCGCACACCGTGAGCCTGCCAGCGTTCGGCGTCCAGGTACTCACCGACCTGTACGCGGTGACGGGGCCGGCCGGACAGGTGCTGACCAACCGCGACGGCGGCATGGTCGCGCTGACGAATATCCGGTCGTCGCTGCGGGAAGCTCTCGCGGGCCATGAGGATCTGCGGTGGGTGACGCCGCACAGCTTCCGACGGTCGGTGGCCACGGTCGTGCGGGATGGGCTCGGTGTTGAGGCTGCGCAGCGCCAGCTGTCCCACGCGCAGCTGGCGACCACCGAGGGCCACTACGTGCAGCGGGTGACGGCCGGCCCGGATACTCGCGCTGTACTGGAGAAATGGGCCAGCAACCAGGGCTGAGGATCGAATCTACGGGAAAAATGCGGGATTTCGCGTCGTGGAGTTAGCCCGCAAATCCGAATTTCGCACTGACCTGTACGTATGGAGCCGATGACGGGAATCGAACCCGCGTATTCAGCTTGGGAAGCTGATGTTCTGCCATTGAACTACATCGGCCTGTTTGATCAGGAAGGCTAGCACCCAGGCCACACCGATTCACGAGCTGGGGGATCCATGAAACGCCTCGCCGCCGCTTCGGCCGCCGCGCTGAGCCTGAGCATCGCCGTCGCACCGCTCGCCGCGGCCACTCCGCCCGACGGTGATATCGAGCGGACCGAGCTGGCCACCGGCACCGGCGACCAGCCCGTGCAGATCCAGACGGCGGGTCCCACCACCCTCTACGTCCAGGAACTCCTGCTGCACCCACCGGCCAGCAGCGGCTGGCACACCCACCCCGGCGTCGAGCACACCGTCATCACCGGCGGAACCGTCACGCTGCAGACCGCCGACCAGTGCGCCCCCACCCCGTACCTCGCCGGCCAGGCCATCGTCATCCCGGCCGGCGTCCCGCACGTCGTGCGCAACGACAGCCCGCACGATGCCAATGCCGTGGCCACCTACACGCTGCCGGCCGACCAACCCGTCCGCGCGGACGCGCCAGCCGCCTGCCCCTGACCCGCGGCGGTTAGGCTCACCGCGTGCTGCTCTCCGATCGCGATATCCGCGCCGAGATCGCCGCGGGCCGGCTGGCGCTGGACCCGCATGACGACGATCTGATCCAGCCCTCCAGCATCGACGTCCGCCTGGACAGTCTGTTCCGGGTGTTCAACAACACCCGCTACACCCACATCGACCCGGCGCTGCGCCAGGACGACCTGACCACGCTGGTGGAACCCAAGGAAAACGAACCCTTCGTCCTGCACCCGGGCGAGTTCGTGCTCGGGGCCACCCTGGAGCGCTGCACCCTGCCCGATGACCTGGCCGGACGCCTGGAAGGAAAGTCCTCGCTGGGTCGCCTGGGCCTGCTGACCCACTCCACCGCCGGGTTCATCGACCCGGGCTTCACCGGGCACATCACCCTTGAGCTGTCCAACGTCGCGAACCTGCCCATCACGCTGTGGCCGGGCATGAAGATCGGCCAGCTGTGCCTGCTGCGGCTGACCAGCCCCGCCGAGCATCCGTACGGCAGCAGCAAGGCCGGATCCAAGTACCAGGGACAGCGCGGACCGACGCCGTCGCGCTCGTATCTGAACTTCCCTCAACGCTGAACCCGCGTAGGGTTTGTTTCATGCGCTAGCTAACGCCGCCGGATGTAACGACGGTGCTGCTCGTGGCGATGAATAACTAGTTGCCGGTTTGTGTCGACGTTTCGGTTGCGACAAAACGAGCGATGTAGCAAACACTCTGGAGGGGTAAGTGGACATCGTACTTGGCGTGTCCCTGACACCGACGACAGTGCGGATGGTGCTGGTCGAAGGGGAGAAGGGCGACGGCGCGACCGTCGATCACGACGTTTTCGACGTCAGTGCCGCGGCGGGCGCAGCAACGCCCAGCGCCGCCGATCAGGTGGTCGAGGCCGTGCTCGGCACGCAGGAGAGCGCCGAAGCCGGCGGACATCACCTGAAATCGATCGGCGTCACCTGGACCGACCACACCGAGGCCGCCGCCCTGCGTGACGCATTGGCCGCGCGCGGACTCACCGACGTGATGCTGGTGTCCGAACTGCACGCCGCCGGCGCGCTGGCCCAGGCCGCCGGCCGGGCGGTCGGCTACGCCTCCACCGCGCTGCTGTTCCTCGACCGCGACACCGCCACGCTGTCGGTGGTCCGCGGTGACGACGGCTCGGTGGTCAAGGTGCTCAGCCGCAGCCTGCACAGCACCGACGCGATGGCCGTCCTCGCCGATATGGCCGCCGCGGTGGCCCGCCAGGACACCCCGCCCGAGGGCATGTTCGTGGTGGGCTCGGGCATCGACGTCGCCGCGGTCAAGGAACATCTGGCCGATCTGGTCGACATCCCGGTCAGCGCCCCCGAGGAATCCGGACTCGCCCTGGCCCGCGGTGCCGCCCTGGCCTCGGCCGCCGCGCCGATGTACGAGGCCTCGACGGTCGGGTTGGCCTACTCACTGGACCCCGACGGCCCGACCGCGGGTTCGGCGCTGCACACCGCCGACACCCAGCTGGCGGCCAGCGCGGTCCCCAACTACGCCGAGATCCCCGATGACCTGTCCGGACTGGACGTAGAGCCGCCCGCCGACGAGGAACGCAAACCGTTCCTGCTGATCGGCAGCGCCATGGCGTCGATCTTCGTCGTCGGCGTGGTGGCCCTGGCCATCTCACTGGCCGTGAGCATCCGCCCGACCGCCGACGAGCGTCCCGCACCCGCGCGGGCCGCGGTGGCGCCCAGCATGCAGGCCCCGGCGCCGGCACCAGAAGCGCTGCCGGTCCAGCCCGCCCCGCCGCCGGCGCCCGAGGTCGCCCAGACGATCAAGGCCCCGATCCCCGTGGTGCAGCAGGCGCCCGCGCCGCGCCAGGTCTATGTCGAGGCGCCCGCCCCGCAGGCCCCGGCCCCGGCGCCGGCACCCGCGTTCATCCCGCCGGTGGTGCTGCCGCCGCCGGTGATCGTGCTGCCGCGCCCGCAGTGGCCGGTGTGGACACCGCCGTGGGAACAGCAGCCGCAGCGTCCCGACTACTACGACGATGACGACTCCGGCTGGCCGGATTGGACACCGCCGCAGCAGACCCAGGCGCAACCCCAACCGACGCGTCCGCAGCCGCAACCTCAGCAGCCGCAGCCACCTCAGCAGCCGCAGCCACCGCAGTGGCCGCAGCTCCCGCAGTGGCCCGGCGGCGGAAACGGTGGCGCCCCCAGCGCCGGCCCGAGCGGGGCAGGGCCCGGTGCAGGCGGACCTCGTGGTGAATCCGGCTACGGCCGAGGCGATTCCGGTCGCGGCGGTTCAGGTCCGGGCAGCCAGTCCGGTCCGGGTGGGCCCGGCGGCCCGGCCGCACCGGGGAGCAACTGCTTCCTGATCTTCTGCAGCTGAGCCCGCTCAGTCGGTCACGGGTTGGACCTGGATCGGCGGAATGGCGTCCAGGCAATCCAGTGGTCCGGTCGATCCGGAGCGTACGAAGCGGTCGATGATGTCGGCGACGCACCCGCTGGGCTCGCTGTCAGGGGTGTGCCCGACATTGGGCACCGTCACGAACGTCGAATGCGGGAACTGGCGGGCGGTCAGCAGACCGTTGGCATCCGGCGTGACGGCGTCCAGGTCGCCGGACAACACCAGCACCGGGACGTCGGGCAGCGGGGTGTGGACCTGGTCGGGACGCTTCTGCTGCGCCGCCGCCGGCCATTTGATGCAGATGTCCCCGCCGTCGTGCTGTGCCTCGGCGAAGCCCTGAGCGCTGAACGAGCCGAGATCGCCGGCCCCCCGGACCGCGCTCTCGAACTGGTTCTCCCGTTGCGTCTCATCGGATTTCGTGGACCACAGCGATAGGTAGTCGTTGCACGAGATGGCGATGTAGAGGTCATCGCCCACCGGTGTGTAGCCGGGCACACCCAGCTCGGCGATCAGGTCGCGCAACGCCTCGTCGTCACCGTTGACGTAACGGTGCAGTGCCGCCGGTAATTCGCCCAGCGCCGTCGTCTCGTCCGGATCGGCACCCACCCCGCTGGTGGCCCCCTCGAAGACGAGGTTGGCGAACTCGCCCTCGGTCACCAGGGCGTCGTCGACGGTGATCGGGGACTCGCGCAGCGCGGCGGTCACCATCCGCAGATCGGCCACCGAGACGTTGCCATCGCAGGCCCCGCTGCGATCGCAGATCCGGTGCAACGCAAGGTCGACCGCTTCGGCATTGGGCCGCTGCAGCGGGTCGAAGTGCAGCGGATAGGCACCCGCCAGGACGATCGACTGCACGTGATCGGGATGGCGCTGGGCGTACACCGTCATCAGATAGGTGCCATAGGAGGCACCGTAGGCGATCACCTTGTCGATGCCGAGATGATCGCGCACGGCATCGAAATCGTCGGCGGTGGCCGCGGAGGTGTAGGCGCCGGCCCGGGGGCCGAGATGGTCGGCGCACTGGGCGACGGCATCGCGCTGGTCGGACCGGGTGCCGATCGCGAAGGCGAAACCGTCGACCGCGCAGTCCATCGGCGAAGATTCGCCGATCCCGCGCGGATCGATCAACAGCACGTCGTAATCCTCGAGGACGCCCGGGGTCAGTGCGGCGACATCGGGACCCCACGCGATCACCGGGACGCCAGGGCCGCCGGGGTTGGGCATGATCGTGCCCGCAGGTTCGGGATTGTCGCCGCTGTGGCGCACCAGGGCATAGCCGACGTCGATGGTGCCCAGTTCGGGTGCGCCGTCGAGCAGGGGGCGCTGGATGACCCCGCACTCGGTGACATGGTGCAGGATGCTCGGGCACCAGTCCGGAGTGCTCGACACCGCGGCGGTCGAGACCGGCGGGGAGGCTACCGGGATGGCCTGTCCGCACCCCGCCACCATGACCGCAGCCCCCAGCGCGGCGATCCAGTGAATGGCGCGCCGTGACCGTTGTGGTGTCCTGGGCCGGGGTTCGTGGGATATGAGCGTTCCGCCCTCCTGCGCGAGTGGTCGAACCGCCACGATAGCCGTCAGAGCTGTTGTTGGCCGGTGACGCCGTTGCGCAACATCCCGTCGAAGCCCTGCCAGAGCAACATGGACACCAACTCGACGACGCGCTCACGCGGTACGTCGCGGTTCTCATACCACCAGGTGGCGACCCCATCGCAGGCAGATTGGGTGGCCCGAGCCAGGATCCACGCCGAATCGTCGACTGTGATGCCGCGCACGGACGTGGTCTCCCCGGCGCCGAATCGGATCAGATCGGCGATGGCGGCGGTCCCGCGGCCGATGATCTCCTCGACGACCTTGGCGGTCTCGGAGTCGGCGGGCGGGTCGCGGTGCAGGAATCGCCACATGAACGGATCGGCCTCGACGAACTCGAAATAGTTGGAGATGCTGGCGCGCACCATCTCTTCGGGGGTGGCGCCCTCGACGCGGCGCAGTGAGTGCTCCCGCAGCTGGGTGGCGTGCTCCTCGATGACGGCGAGATGCAGTTCGCGCTTGGACCCGAAGTGGTCGTAGAGCACCGAGGGCACCACTCCGGCCAGGCTGGCGATGTCCTGCATCTTGGCCTCGGCGAAGCCGTGCTCGGCGAAGGTCTCGACGGCCGCGTCGAGGATGCGCGCACGTCGCTGTGCTGCCGGTATTCGGATCCTTGCCACACCGAATTGTAATTCGGTAGGCTGCGAACGAGGTACCGAACCGCGATTCGGTTAGGGGTGATGATGGCGACAATGCGTGAACGCATCCACTGGATGGCCATGCACGGATTCGTCCGTGGGATCTCGACTCTGTTTGCCCGCCGGGGCGACCCGCAGGGCCGGTTGATCGCCGATCCCGCGATCCGTGCCGACCCGGTCCCGTTCACCGAGGAACTGCGCGCGCAGGGACCGCTGGTCAAGGGCAGGGTGGTGTACCTGTCGGTCGACCACAAGATCTGCAGCGACGTCCTGCGCTCCGAGGACTTCCGCGTGCTGGCGCTCGGGTCGAATCTGCCCGGGCCGCTGCAATGGGTCATCGACCGCACCAAACCCGATGTGCTGCACCCACTCCAGCCGCCGTCGATGCTCTCGGTCGAGGCGCCGCAGCACACCCGCTACCGCAAGCTGGTGTCCTCGGTGTTCACCACCCGGGCCGTGGCGGCGCTGCGAGATCGGGTGCAGGACACCGCCAACCGGCTGCTGGACGACCTCGGAGCCGAGACCGGCACCGTCGACATCGTGGCGCGGTACTGCGGGCAGCTGCCGGTCACCGTCATCGGTGACATCCTCGGCGTCCCCGAACACGACAGATCCCGCGTCCTGGAATTCGGCGAGCACGGCGCCGCCAGCCTGGACATCGGCCTGACCTGGCCGCAGTACCAAGAGGTCAGTGCGGCCGTCCAGGGGTTCAACGATTGGTTGGTCGGGCATCTGCGGCAGTTGCGCCGCAACCCCGGTGACGATCTGATGAGCCAGATCATCACCGCCTCCGAGGCATCCGAGGACGGTCCGCTGACCGAACAGGAACTGGTGGCCACCGCCGGGCTGGTGCTCGCCGCCGGGTTCGAGACCACCGTCAATCTGCTGGGCAACGGCATCAGACTGCTGCTGCAGCACCCCGAACACCTGCAGACACTCGCCGAACGTCCCGAGCTGTGGCCGATCGCCGTCGAGGAGATCCTGCGCCTGGAATCCCCGGTGCAGCTCTCGGCGCGCATCGCCACCAAGGACCTGGACCTGGCGGGCACCCGCGTGCGGGCCGGGGAAGGGGTGCTGGTCTACATCGCCGGCGCCAACCGCGACCCGAACGTCTTCGACGACCCGCACCGTTTCGACATCGAACGGTCCAATGCCGGAAAACACCTGTCGTTCTCCGGCGGCAGGCACTTCTGCCTCGGTGCCGCACTGGCCCGGGCAGAGGGTGAGGTCGGGCTGCGGACGTTCTTCGAGCGCTTCCCCCACGCCGCGCTCGCCGGGGACGGAACCCGTCGTGAAACCCGGGTGCTGCGCGGCTGGTCCACCCTGCCAATCGCCCTCGGCGACACTCGCGCCGCGCTACCGTCGTAAGCATGGACTTCCGAGCCGCCCTGCTCGAACAAACCAGAGACTTCGGTGAACTGATCCGCGCTGCGGACCCGGCGACGCCGGTGGACAGCTGTCCGGGGTGGACCGTCAACCAGCTGTTCCGCCATGTCGGCCGCGGAAACCGTTGGTGCACACAGATCATCACCGACCGTCGCACCGAGCCGCTGAATCCGCGTGAGGTCCGCGACGGCAAACCGCCCGAGGACATGGACGCGGCCATCGACTGGCTCAACGAGGGTGCGGTGGCGCTGATCGACGCCGTGGAGCAGGCCGGGGCGAACATCAAGGTGTGGACCTTCGTCGGCCCGCACATCCCGGGTTGGTGGATCCGGCGCCGGGTGCACGAGCAGACCGTCCACCTCGCCGATGCCCATCTGGCGCTGGGCACCGAGTTCGACCTGCCCGCCGGGTTGGCCGCCGATGGCGTCAGCGAATGGCTCGACTTGGCGACCGCGCTGCACAAGCCGATTCCGCGCGGACAGTCGCTACACCTGCACGCCACCGATGACGGCCTCGGCCCCACCGGGGAGTGGACGGTCGTGCACGACGAGGAGGGGCTGTCCTGGACGTATGCGCACGGCAAGAGCGACGTCGCCGTCCGCGGAAGGGCGGTGGATCTTCTGCTGGCCATCACCCGCCGACGCACCGCGGCCGATGCCGGGCTGGAGATCCTGGGGGACGCGGAGGTATGGGACGCGTGGTTGGCCGGCTCGCCGCTCTAGAGTGCTCAGCATGAGCACCTCCGAGATCGCCACCGTCCTGGCATGGCACGACGCCCTCAACGCCCGTGACTACGACACACTGGTGAAGCTGTCCAGCGACGATATCGAGATCGCGACCGCCGACCGCGCCGCCCAAGGACACCAGGCGCTGCTGGACTGGGCACAGGAGGATGTCACGGCCGAGGTGGGCAGGCTCTACGTGCACGACGGGGTCGTCGTCGCCGAACAGACCGTCAACGGAGCGCCCGCCGCCTCGGCGTTCCGGGTGGTGCACGACCAGGTCACCTCGCTGTTCCTGCACGAGAGTCTCGACGCGGCGCTGGCGGCCACCGGCCTCACCGAAAAAGACCTCGACGCCTAGATGCGCGGCATCATCCTGGCCGGGGGGACCGGGACGCGTCTACACCCCATCACACGGGGCACCAGCAAGCAGCTGCTACCCGTGTACGACAAACCGATGATCTACTACCCGCTGAGCACCCTGATGATGGCGGGAATCCGGGACATCCTGATCATCACCACCGGCCACGACGCACCGGGCTTTCACCGGCTGCTCGGCGACGGCGCGCAGTGGGGTATCAATCTGACCTACGCGGTACAGGACACACCGGAAGGCCTCGCGCAGGCCTTCGTGATCGGTGCCGACCATATCGCCAGCGATTCGGTGGCATTGGTGTTGGGCGACAACATCTTCTACGGACCCGGGCTGGGAACGGGATTGCGCCGATTCCAGAATGTCAGCGGCGGAGCCATTTTCGCGTACTGGGTGGCCAACCCGTCGGCCTACGGGGTGGTCGAATTCGACGACGACGGGCGGGCGATATCGCTGGAGGAGAAACCGAACAAGCCGAAATCGCACCACGCGGTTCCCGGTTTGTACTTCTACGACAACGATGTCGTCGAGATCGCCCGTGGGCTGCGCAAGTCCGCGCGCGGCGAGTACGAGATCACCGATATCAACCAGACCTATCTGCGCCAGGGCCGGCTCTCGGTCGAGGTACTGGCCCGCGGCACCGCGTGGCTGGATACCGGGACCTTCGATTCCCTCCTGGACGCAAGCGATTTCGTGCGGACCATCGAACAACGCCAGGGGCTGAAGATCAGTGCTCCCGAAGAGGTGGCCTGGCGGGTGGGCTTCATCGACGACGAGCAGCTCGCCGCCCACGCCCAGACCCTGCTCAAGTCGGGTTACGGGAACTATCTTTTGGAGCTGCTGCAGCGTTAGGCGTCGCCAGCACCGCCGCGATCGCCGTCGTCAACGGAACCGAAAGGGCAAGGGCGATACCGCCGACGGCCGAGCGGGCGATCTCGATGGCCACGCTTTCCCCGGTCAGGACGTCGCCGAGTGAGCGGTTGGCCACGCTGAACAACAGCAGCAGCGGGAGCGCGCTGCCCGCGTAGGCGAGCACCAGCGTGTAGACCGTGCTGGCGATGTGGTC
>NZ_AOHQ01000110.1:0-102985 GCF_000416385.1 Mycobacterium sp. VKM Ac-1816D | reverse complement strand
CCACCACCATCGACCCCACCACCGGCCGCGTCCACTGGCACCCACCACCACTACTGGACACCGGCCAAAACACCATCAACCACCACTTCCACCCAGAAGAACTACTCAGCCACCCCGAAGAAGCGGTGGATGATCCTGAGCGACAGGATGATTCGTGATGAACGACGCATCACTCCGCGGGCTTGACCGCCAGCACGGGCTTCGGACACTCCAGGATGAGCTTCTGGGCAACGCTGCCGAGCAGCAGCTTGCCCACCGGGCTGCGATGGCGAATCCCGACCACCAGCACCTCGGCGTCCGGGGCATCCATCGCGGTCAGCAGCTCGTCGACCGCGTCCACCCCGACGGGCTGACGCAGCTCGTATTCGACACCACACTCGGCGAGCCGTGCCTCGACATCGCGCACCTCGGCACCGCCGGCGAACCGCGAATCCACGTATGACTCACCGGAGGTCGAGTTGATCACCAACAGGCTGGTCTTGCGCAGTGTCGCCTCGGCGATGCCGTGCTCCAACGCAGCGTGCCCGAACTGGTCTGCGGTGTAACCGATGACAATCATTGTTGCTCCTCACACACGCGTCGGTCGGTCACAGCTGGCCCGCCTTCGTCTTCTGGTCCTTGTCATCCTCGACGATCAACAGGCTCTCCTCGCTGCGGTTGAACAGACGCAACACCAGCGGGGCCAGCAGCAGCAGCGCCATGAGGACGTAGGTGACGATCGCGACCGGCTCGGTGAACAGGCTGCTCCAGTCGCCGCCGCCGAGCTGCAGGCTCTGTCGCAGCTGGCGCTCGATTCGCGGGCCGAGGATCACACCGATGATCAACGGCAGCACGGGAAGTCCGAATCGGCGCATCATCAAACCCATCAACCCGAAGATGAGCAGCAGCAACAGATCCAGCGGCTGCAGGTTGACCGCAAAGGCTCCGAGCGCGGCGAAGAACAGGATTCCGGCGTACAGGTACGGCCGCGGGGTGCGCAGCAGCTTGGCCCACAGCGGCGCCAACGGGAGGTTCAGTGCCAGCAACATGAAGTTGCCGATGAACAGACTGGCGATCAACGTCCAGATGAGCAGCGGTTCCTTGTCGAACAGCGTGGGACCGGGCTGGATTCCGTAGGAGACAAACGCGGTCAGCATGACGGCCGCGGTGGCATTGGTCGGCAGACCCAGCGACAGCATCGGCACCAGAGTGCCCGCGGCCGAGGCGTTGTTCGCCGCTTCCGGACCGGCGACACCCTCGATGGCACCCTTGCCGAACTCCTCGGGATGCTTGCTCAACTTCTTCTCGGTGATGTAGCTCAAGAAGGTCGGCAACTCCGCACCACCAGCGGGCAGTGCACCGAAGGGGAAACCATACGCGGTACCGCGCAGCCAGGGCTTCCACGACCGCTTCCAGTCGCTCTTGCCCATCCAGGGCCGCCCGACCGGGATGACATCGGCCGGACGGCGGCGCAGATGGGCGCACACCCAGAGCGCCTCGCCGACGGCGAAGACCGCGACGGCGATGACGACGATGTCGATACCGTCGGCCAGCAGCGGCACTCCGAAGGTGGCACGGTTCTGACCGGTCAGCGAGTCGATACCGACGATGCCGATCGCGAGACCGAGCAGCAGCGAGATCAGTCCGCGCAGTTTCGAGGAGCCCAGCACCGCGGTGACCGCGACGAGTGCGAACAACATGATCGCCAGATACGAGGGCGCACCGAGGGTGACGGCGAACCGGGACACCACGGGCGCGAAGGCGGCCAGCAGTACGGTGCCGATGGCGCCCGCGACGAACGACCCGATGGCGGCGGTGGCCAGCGCCTGTGCGGCGCGGCCTGCCTTGGCCATCTTGTTGCCCTCGATCGCGGTGATCACCGACGAGGATTCACCGGGGGTGTTCAGCAGGATCGACGTCGTCGACCCGCCATACATACCGCCGTAGAAGATGCCGGCGAACATGATGAAAGCCGCACTGGGGCTGACGTTGTAGGTGATGGGCAGCAGCAGGGCCACCGTCATCGCCGGCCCGATACCCGGCAGAACGCCGACCGCGGTGCCCAGCAACACGCCGATCGCGGCGTACAGCAGATTCATCGGGGTGGCCGCCTCGGCGAACCCCTGCAGGAGCCAGTTGAAATTCTCCATTTACAGGATCCCATCCAATATGCCTGCGGGCAGCGGGATTCCGAGCCCGGAGTAGAACGCATAGAAGCTCACCAGCGCCAGCACGACGCCGATCGCAATATTGCGGACGTAGTGGCGGCTGCCCAGCACGGTGGCGCAGCCTGCGAAGAACAGCGCGCTGGCGATCGCCCAGCCCAGTGGGTTCACCAGAACGATCAGCATGACGAACAGTCCGATGAGCATCCCCACGGTGCGCCAGTCGCTCGGCATGTCCGGATCGATGTCCTCACCCGCATCGGCCTCACCGCGCGACCCTCGCGGAATCGCGATGGCAAGGACGACGGCCATCACCAGCAGGCCGGTCCCGATGAGGATCGGGAAGAACCGCGGTCCGATGGGATCCACCTCGGCATAACCGCCGGGCATCGACAGGGCGTCGTAAATGAGGAATGCGCCGACGGCGACCATCACCACACAGACGATGTACTGCGCGTAATCCGGCCGCACCTTCTCGGCCTGCACTTCGGTACTCACACCAGCCCCAGATCGGTCAGCGTCGTCTCGACCCGGCGGTCCTGGTCGGCCAGGAACTCCTCGAATGCCGGACCGGTCAGGAACGCATCCGTCCATCCGTTCTTCACCAGCGCTTCCTTCCATGCATCGGTTGCGTGCAACTCTTCGAGCACCTTCACCATCGCGTCGCGATCGGAATCCGAGATGCCGGGCGGGGCAAGGATTCCGCGCCAGTTGGTGAAGGTCAGATCGATACCGGCCTCCTGCAGCGTCGGGGCATCGACACCCTCGACGCGCTCGCTGCCGGACACCGCGAGAACCCGGACCTGGCCGGCTTCGATCTGGTCGACGTATTCGCCGAGACCGGAGGTACCTGCTGCAATCTTGTTGCCCAGCAAGGCAGTCAGCAGATCACCACCACCGTCGTAGGAGATGAAGTTCACCTTGGTCGGGTCGACACCGACGGCCTTGGCGGTCTCCATCGGGAACAGGTGGTCGGGGCCACCGGGGTTGGACCCACCACCGACGGTGACCTTGGCCGGGTCGGCCTTCCAGGCGTTGACGAAGTCCTGCACCGTCCGGAACGGGGAGTCGGCCGGGACCAGGATGCCCTCCTGCTCCTCCACGACCTTCGCCAGCGCGGTGGCGTCCGAGGCGCGGGCGCTGGACCCGTTGGTGAACACCGCACCGACCACGCCGAGGCCCATCATCATCATGAGGTCGCCGTTGCCGCGCTCGTTCATCAAGCGCGCCATCGCGACGGTGCCACCGGCGCCGATCACGTTGAACACCTCGACCCGACCGGTGATCTTGTCGTCTTCCATGATCTTGACCGCGGTGCGCGCGGTCAGGTCGTAACCGCCACCGGGACTGTTCGGCACCATCATCCGCAACCGGTGCAATCCGGACTCATCGCCGCGGGTGACCCCGCAGGCAGAGAGCACAAGCGCGGCGACCAGTGCGATGACCAACGAGACCGTGATCCGCCGGCCGCCGGACTGCCCTACGTACATATCGACCCCAATCAATTGTGATGCTCAGCAATACTGGACCCTGCTGGTGACTCAGGTCACTCATATGAACGCAAAGGAAGTTGTGGTCATTAAGAACACGAGTTGGGGACGCAGCCTCGGCGGCCAGTTCCTGGCGTTTCAACTTGTCGTCGTGGCAGTCGTCCTCGTCGCGGTGGCCGCGGTGTCGGTCGCGCAGTCGACCAGCGAGTTCCGCGAGGTACGAGGTCAGCGAATGATCGCGGTGGCCGAGAACATGGCATCGACCCCGATCGTCCGCGAACGTTATGACGACCCGTTCGCCGGACGCACCCTGGCGCCGGAGGTGGACCGGGCGGTGGCCCTGTCGGGTGCCGACCTCGCCGAGATCCTCGGGCCGGACGGCACCGTGCGGGTGTCCTCGGACCCGTCACGGATCGGCGCCGCCACCGACCTGGGGCCGAGCCGCGCCGACGAGGGCCGCGCCTGGTTCGGTGACGAGGATGTCGCGGGCTCACACAGTCTGGTCGGGCAGGTGCCGATCCTGTCCACCGATGGCGAGGTGCTGGCGGTGGCATCGGTCAGCGAAGGTTACCCGTCGACATGGGAACTGCTCAGCGGTGCGGGCGAGCGGCTGCTCATCTATCTCGGACTGGGCGCCGCATTGGGCCTTGCCGCGTCCTGGCTGCTGTCCCGGCGGATCAAGCGGCACACCCGCGGTTTGGAGATCGCCGAGATCGCCGGGCTGGCCGATCATCGGGAGGCCTTGCTGCACAGCATTCGTGAGGGTGTGGTGGCGGTCAACACCGACGGCATCATCACCGTCGTCAACGACAGCGCCCAGCGACTGCTCGGTATCGGCCCCGATGCGGTGGGCCGGCGCGCCGATGAGGTGGGGCTGGAACCGGCGGTGGTGGAGTTCCTGCTGTCGGGCTCCGGCGAACACGCCGACGAACATGACGTGGTGATCGCGACCGGCAGTCACATCCTGGCCCTCAATCGCAGCACCGCTCTGAGCCAAGGGCGCAGCCTGGGTACGGTCACCACCATGCGTGACAGCACCGAACTGGCTGCCCTGCAGGCACAGTTGTCCTCACACCGCAGCGTCACCGACACCCTGCGGGCCCAGACCCACGAATTCGCCAACCAGCTCCACACCATCTCGGGTCTGGTCCAGCTGGGCGAGTTCGATGCGGTGCACAATCTGGTCGGCACGCTCACCCGCCGGCGAGCCGAGATCAATGACGCCGTCACGCAACGGGTTTCCGATCCCGCGGTGGCCGCCCTGCTGATCGCGAAGACGTCCTTGGCCGCCGAGAGCGGCGTGCTGCTGCACCTCGATCCCAGCAGCCGCCTCGGCGCGCTCACACCGGCGTTGGCCACCGATGTCATCACGGTCCTCGGCAACCTGATCGACAACGCCGTCGAGGCGTCGGTGGGATCGGATCCTGCCAGGGTCACGGTGCGGATCGAGGATCGGGACGGGCTGATCATCAGCGTCAGCGACACCGGTCCCGGTGTGCCGCAGGCGCTTCGGGAGGAGATTTTCGCCCGCGGGGTCACGTCAAAGACCGCGGGCGGGCCTGCCGAGCAGCGCGGTATCGGGCTGGCGCTGGTGCGGCTGGTGACCGCCCAGCACGGTGGACATGCCGAGATCGGCGATGCCGAGGGTGGTGGCGCGTCATTCGTGGTGCGCCTGCCCCGGGCGAGCGAAGCGACGGGAAAGACAGCACAGGCGAGCGAAGCGACGGTGGTGCCCGGTGCGTGACGTGCTGATCGTCGACGACGATTTCATGGTCGCCGACATCCACCGCCGGTTCGTCGAACGCATCGACGGGTACCGACCCGTTGCCGTGGCCAGCGGCGGTACCGAGGCGCTGAGGAAGGCGGCCGAGCTGCGCCCGGCGCTGATCCTGCTCGATGTCTACCTGCCGGATATGACCGGTCTGGAGGTGTTGCACCGGTTGCGGGCCGGCGGTGATCACGTCGGGGTCATCATGATCACCGCCGCCAGGGAACTGGACACCGTGCGCGGCGCGCTCGACGGTGGCGCGGCCGACTACCTGATCAAACCGTTCGAGTTCGATCAGCTGCGCGCCAAACTGGTGGCCTTCGCCACCCGCGCCGACGCGCTGGCCGCCGAGGGCGGCGTGGACCAGAGCATGGTCGACGCACTGTTCGGCGGCACCGCCGCCGCGGACACACCCGATGTGCTGCCGAAGGGCCTGGGCGCCGAGACGGGACGGCTGGTACTCGACGCCGTGCGTGGTGCCGGTGAGGTGTCCGCGGCCGAATGTGCCGACCTGGTCGGGATCTCGCGGGTGAGTGCGCGGCGTTACCTGGAGCACTATCTGAGCACCGGTGTGGTGGAGCTACGCCTGCAGTACGGTTCGGGGCGGCCCGAGCGGCGCTACCGAGTCCCACGATGACGAGTAGATTCTCGGTGTGGCACCCACCGTCCTCTTCCTCCACAACGATCCCATCGCCACCGAGGCGATGCTGGGGAACGCTTTCGCCGACGCCGGTTTCGATGTGTCGACCTTCACGGTCGTGCCCGCCGACCAGGCCGAGTCCCCCGCGATCGACATCACCTTCCCCGACCCGACCCACTACGACGTCATCGTGCCCCTCGGTGCGCGGTGGCCGGTGTACGACGAGGCGCTCAAGGCCACGTGGGTAGGCGCCCAGACCGAGCTGGTCCGAAACGCGGCCGCGGCGGGAATCCCGACGCTGGGTGTCTGCTTCGGCGGGCAGCTGCTCGCCCAGGCCTTCGGCGGCACGGTCGAGCGCTCGGCACTGCCCGAGATCGGCTGGTATGACATCGTTTCCGATCAACCCGAACTGATCCCGCCCGGCCCATGGTTCGAATGGCATTTCGACCGGTTCACATTGCCGCCCGGCGCGGTCGAGATAGCCCGAACGGCAACGACACTGCAGGCATTCGCGCTGGGACGCACCGTCGGGCTGCAGTTCCACCCCGAGCTGGACCCGCAGCTGCTGGAGATCTGGCTCGATGATGACCGCGATGCCGGTGAGGCCGGAGCGCTCGGCGTGAGTCACGACGAGTTACGCGCGCGCACCAGGGATATGCACGTGGACGCGGCTCGACGCCTCCACGCGCTGGTGAACGGGTTCCTGGCCTATACCGCGCGTCAGCCGTGCCCCAGTTCGTGAGCCAGCGCGGCGTCCACGGTGGGCCGGCGGAACCGGTGTCCACGCGCCTCCAGCTTGGCGGGCACCACCCGTTGATCGGCCTCGGCGAGTTCGCGGGCGCCTTGCGCACCGAGCAGTAGCTTCGGCCCGAACGAGGGCACCGGCAGCAGCGTCGGCCGGTGCAGCACCCGGCCGAGTGCGGCGGTGTATTCGGTGTTGCGCACCGGAACCGGTGCCACCGCGTTCACCGGGCCACTGAGTTCGGTGTCATACAGCGCACGGTGGTAGATGTCGAGCAGGTCGTCGAGCCCGATCCAGGCCAACCACTGCCTACCACTGCCCAACCGCCCGCCGAGGCCGGCCGCGAACAAGGGCCGCATCAGCCGCAGCGTCCCGCCGTTGGCGGATTGCACCACGCCGGTGCGGACGTTGACGACTCGGATGCCGGCGTCGGCCGCCGGCGCCGTCGCGGCCTCCCAGTCGGCCACCACATCGGCGAGGAAACCGTCACCGCGGGAGGCATCCTCGGTCAGCAGCGAGTCGCCGCGCTCGTAGCCGTAGAAACCGACGGCCGATGCGCTCACCAGGATTCGCGGTCCGTTCTCGGTCGCGGCGGCCAACTCGGCCAGCGCGCGGGTCGGGCCGATGCGGCTGTCCCGGATGGCCCGGCGGTGCGCATCGGTGAAACGGCCGGCGATCGACGCGCCGGCCAGATGGATGACCGCATCGACACCGGACAGCAGATCCGCCGCAGGTTGGTCCGGATTCCACTGTCGTTCATCGGCATTGGCGGCAGCTCCACGGACCAGCCGGATGACCCGATGCCCACCGCTGCTGAGAAAGGCACTCAACGCGGCGCCGACCAGCCCGGAGGAACCGGTCACGGCAACGGTCAGCGGTGTCAGTCCGGCCGCGGCGGCATCCCGGTGGGCGGCCAGATCTTCGGCCAGCTGCGTGTGCCGGTAGACGAACATGGGACGCAGCGCGGCGGCAGGAACCACCGTCTCGACGTGATCGGAGACCCTGGTACCGGATCCCTCCGCGGCGAAATCGTGGGTATGCCGCCATGTTCCGACTGCGCGTACCGGCCAGGTGATCGGGCCGTCGCTGGACAACACATCGACGAACCGGTGTGGCGGGTCGTACTCGTCGGCCTGGTGCTGGGCGACCCAGCGCAAGCCACCGGGCAGACCGAGTACGGCTTTGCCATCGGCAAGCGACTCGGTTTCGGCGACGACGGTCATCGGCTGCCATGGTGGAACGAGGCGCCGCATCGCGCCGGGACGGCTGTGCCAGGCGAAGACATCGTCGATCCGATGCGGGACGACACTGTCGAACTCGATGCTCACAGGTTTCGCCGGTCCGTTGGATTCACGGGCGCGGGGATACCCGGGCACGGCGGCGATCAAACCCGCCGGGCCCGCCGTCGATCAACTCTTGGGCGGGGCGTCCGGATCCGGTGAGATGCCGACCGCGCCGCCGGCCTCGCCGTCGTCCTCGGTGTTCGACTCGGTCTCGGTCTTCGAGTCGGTGTCGGTGACTCCGGCGATCTCGGGGTCGGAGTCGGCTGCCGAATCGGACTCTGGCTGGGTCACGGTGGCCTCGTCTTCCGGGTAGTCCTCGACGGGATCGGTCACCTGCTCGGCCGCGATGACGGCGTCCTGGTCATCGGCGCCGTCGGTGTGATCGGTGTCGTCATCGGTACCGCCGCGCCGGGCGCGCAGCGCATCGGCGATCAGCAGCAACACACCGATGACGCTGGCACCGATACACACCCACGCGATCAGCTCGTTGCTCGTGACGACCGCGGCCACCAGGGCCGCGAGTCCGACAAGAGCCAGAACCAGCGCAATGATCAGCATCGCCGAAGCCTAGTGGGTGCCGACCCGGTCAGTTCGCGCCGCGATTGAACTGGTTGAAACCGCCACCCTCGTTACCGGCCGCGGAATCGACCGGTGCCGCAGAACCGCGCTGGCCGAGCTCTTCGAGCTGCGATTCCAGGTAGGTCTTGAGCCGGGTCCGGTACTCGCGCTCGAAGGTGCGCAACTGCTCGAGGCGGCCTTCCAGCACCGTGCGCTGCTGGTTGATGGTGCCCATGATCTCGGAGTGCTTGCGCTCGGCATCGGCCTGCAGGGCATCCGCCTTCTCCTGAGCCTGACGCAGCTGCGTCTCGGAGCGGTTCTGCGCGTCGGAGAGCAACGCGTCGGCCTTGGCGCGCGCGTCGGCAACCGTGGTCTCCGCGGTCTGGCGCGCCTCGCTGACCAGTGCGTCGGCCTGGGCCCGCGCATCGGCGAGCAACTTGTCCGACTCGGCCTTCGCGGTGCTGGTAAGGCGATCGGCCGTGTCCTGGGCCAGGCTCAGCACCTTGGCCGCGCGGACGTGATGATCCTCCGACACCGGAGCTGCCTGGACCACCGGCTGCGGCGCGGCGGGCGCCTCGTACACCGGCTCGGGCTCGGCCTCGGGCTGCGGCGCCTGGTAGGGCGGCAGCGTCTGGGTGGCGGCCACGCCACCACCGGCACGCGCGCCGGCCAGCTCGGAGTCGAGCTCGGAGACGCGCTGACGAAGGTCGGCGTTCTCCTCGATGAGCCTGGTCAGCTCGTTCTCGACCAGGTCGAGGAAGGCGTCTACCTCGTCCTCGTTATAACCACGTTTGCCGATGGGCGGCTTACTGAACGCGACGTTGTGAACGTCGGCTGGAGTGAGCGGCATTCTCTGCCCCCTTGAAGTCTGGACCGTCAACCGGTTTCAAAGTGTAAAGCGTCGGTAGAAGTAACTGGCGTCCATCCTGTCACAGCTGACCCGGCGGTTGCACAGGAGCCTCATAATTAAGAGCGAATTTCAATCTCCCACGCCGCAGCCGACCGTCGCTGTACAGGTCAGGCGGTACCGGCCGCCGCGCCGAATGCCAGCTGCATGCCGATGAACGCGACCAGCAGCAACACCATGATCGACAGATCGAATCGCACGGCGCCGATCGTCAGCTGCGGGATGAGCCGGCGCAGCAGCTTCACCGGCGGATCGGTGACCGTCAGGATGAGTTCCAGGATCACCACCGTCGCGCCGCGCGGATGCCAATCCCGACTGAAGGACCGGATGAACTCGACCACGACCCGTGCGATCAGCAACAGCCAGAAGACGAACAGGGCGAAACCAAGTATTTGAAAGACCATCGACAAGGGAGCCGAACCTCACTACGGCGGATGAGCAGGGCAGGTAGAGCGACATTCGGGCACAGAAGCGGACTTCATGCCCTCGACGTCAGCCTACCTGCCGCTCCGGCCGGGGTTCTGGCCCCCAGCGGACGGGCTCGTGCCCGCCCTACTGGTAGGCGTAGAAGCCGGCCTCGGCGATCCGGCGACGCTCTTCGGCACTGACGTCGATATCGGCCGGCGAGAGCAGGAAGACCTTCGTCGCGACCTTGTCGAACGAACCCCGCAGGGCAAAGGCGAGCCCGGCGGCAAAGTCGACGAGCCGCTTGGCGTCGGCGTTGTCCATCGACACCAGGTCCATGATCACCGGGGTGCCGTCGCGGAAGCGCTCACCGATGGTGCGGGCCTCGCTGTAGTCCTTGGGACGCAGCGTGGTGATCTTGGCCAGCGGACTGCCCTCCTCGAAGAGCGCGGCCATCCGGCGCGGCTCCATGGCCAGGGCGCTCGCGCCCCGGGTCGGTGCGGCGAACCGCGGTGCGGGACGGTCGAATTCGGGGCGCGGGGCGCGCAGGCGGCCCTCGAAGCGCGGTGCGTCACCATAGCCGCCGCGGTAGGCGCCGGGGATGTCGTCGTAGTCGCGGGACGGGACGCGGTCCTCGAAGCCGCGGGCGTCACGCAGGTCGCGGCCTTCCCGGCCGTAGCCGTCCTCATCGAAACGGTCCTCGGCGCCGCGGCGCGGGTACCCGCCGCGGGCGGGGCGCTCGTCGTCGTAGTACTCGTCGTCGTAATCGTCCATCGGCGCCATACCGAAGTAGGCCTTGACCTTGTGCAGAGTGCTCATCGCCTGCCCCTTTAACGACTTGTGTCTGTGTTGTCTGTGATGAAGATGTGACTGGAGTGACTACTCAGGGTGACGTTAGAGGACGTTGCCCCATCAACGCGGTTCCGACACGCACACACGTGGATCCGTGTCGCACAGCAATCTCCATATCGCCGGACATCCCCGCCGACAGGCCCAACGGGTGCCGATAGGACCGCTGCACACGGTCGTGTTCGGCGGCCAATCTGACGAAGGCGTCCTCGGCGTCCCAGTCCAGCGGCGGGATGCCCATCAACCCGGCGAACTCGAGGGAATCGATGGCATCTATTGCGGCACACAGCTCGTCGACCAGATCGGTGTTGCCGATGTCGACCCCACCGCGATCGGGATCACCGTCGAGACTCACCTGCAGATAGACCCGTAGCGGCGTCGCGCGCTGACCGTCGGCCAACGCCTGTTCGGCACCACCCCCCAGCGCGGCGATCACCCTGGCGCTGTCCACCGAGTGCACCGTGTGCGCCCAGCGGGCGATCGCGCGGGCCTTGTTGCGTTGGATGTGGCCGATCATGTGCCAGCGGATCTGGTCACCGGGGAACTGCGCAGCCACGTCGGCGACCTTGCGCGCGGCCTCCTGCTCGCGGGACTCGCCGAAGTCGGCACACCCCAACCGATGCAGGATGGCCACATCGGTGGCCGGGAAGAACTTGGTGACCGGCAGCAGCTCGATGTCGTGGACCCTACGGCCCGCCGCATCGGCCGCCCGGGCCAACCGCGCCCGCACCGCCGCCAGCGAGCCGGCCAACTCCGAATCGCGGTGCTCGCTCATTCCATCCACACCAGGGAGGCAAGGCGGCCGGTCGGCGCGCCGCGCCTATGACTGAACAGCGCCCGGTCGGAGACCGTGCAGCGGGGATCCACATCGATCGACGTCACGCCGAGGCGCTGCAGCTGGCCCACCAGCCCGGCCCGGATATCGAGCCCCGGTGTGCCGCGGGCGGTCCGGCACCGGCTACCCGGCAGCGTCTTCTCCACCTCGGCGGCCATCTGCTCGGGTACCTCGTACTGGCGGCCGCTGACCGCCGGTCCGAGCAGCACCGACACATCGGCGACCTGTGCACCCGCCTCGACCATCTTCTCCAGGGTGCGCTCCACGATGCCGAGCTGCGCACCGACCCGGCCGGCATGGGCCGCACCGATCACGCCGGCACGGGCGTCGGCCAGCAGCACCGGGACGCAGTCGGCGGTGATCACGGCCAACGCCAGACCCCGCGCGGTGGTCACCACCGCGTCGGTGTCGGGCAGCGCGGCACGCTGCGGACCGTCCACCACGGCGACGCGGTCGGAGTGGACCTGGTTCATCCACACCACCGCATCAGCGGCGAGACCGAGTGCGGAGGCCAGCCGTTTCCGGTTGGCCGCCACCGCAGCCGGATCGTCGCCGACGTGATCGCCGAGGTTGAACGTGTCGAATGGCGGCTTCGACACCCCACCCGCGCGGGTGGTGGTGACGCGCCGGACCCGGGCGGGCACGTCCGCGTCAGTGGCGCATGAACGGCGGCACGTCGACGTCGTCATCGGAGATGCCACCGTCGTCGGGGCCACCGATCTTCACCGTCGCGCCGTTGGTGTGCGCCGGCACCGACATGGCGTCGGCCGGCTCGAAGATGCTGGAGCGAACCTTGCCCGCCGTGCCGGATGCCACACCCGAGGTGCCTTCGCCGACAACGGGTTTACGGCTCGGTCCGGTGCTGTCGAAACCGGCCGCGATGACCGTCACACGCACCTCGTCACCGAGCGAATCGTCGATGACGGTGCCGAAGATGATGTTGGCCTCGGCATGGGCGGCCTCCTGCACCAGCGAGGCGGCCTCGTTGATCTCGAACAGACCGAGGTCGCTGCCGCCGGCGACCGAGAGCAGCACGCCCTGGGCGCCCTCCATCGATGCTTCCAGCAGCGGGGAGTTGATGGCGATCTCGGCGGCCTTGAGCGCCCGTCCGTCACCGCGCGCCGAGCCGATACCCATCAGGGCGGTGCCGGCACCGCTCATCACGCCCTTGACGTCGGCAAAGTCGACGTTGATCAGGCCTGGCGTGGTGATCAGGTCGGTGATGCCCTGGACACCGTTAAGCAGCACCTCGTCAGCGCTGCGGAAGGCATCCATCAGCGAGACGGCGGCATCGCCCATCTGCAGCAGCCGGTCGTTCGGGATGACGATGAGCGTGTCACAGCTCTCGCGCAGCGCGTTGATGCCGTTCTCGGCCTGGTTGGACCGGCGCTTTCCCTCGAAGGAGAACGGGCGGGTCACCACGCCGACGGTCAACGCGCCGAGCTTGCGCGCGATGGTCGCCACGACGGGGGCGCCGCCGGTACCGGTACCGCCGCCCTCACCCGCGGTCACGAACACCATGTCGGCGCCGCGCAGCAGTTCCTCGATATCGTCCTTGGCGTCCTCGGCGGCCTTGCGGCCCACCTCGGGGTCGGCGCCTGCGCCGAGACCGCGGGTGGAGTCGCGACCGACATCGAGTTTGACGTCGGCATCGCTCATCAACAATGCCTGCGCATCGGTGTTGATGGCGATGAACTCAACGCCCTTGAGTCCGTGCTCGATCATCCGGTTGACGGCGTTGACGCCGCCGCCGCCGATGCCGACCACCTTGATAACGGCGAGGTAGTTATGCGGGGGGGTCATCGGTCGCCTTTCCTGCCCATTGGAGCCTGCCCGTTGGAGTACGTGTCTTCGGTGTTGCCGATCTGCCCGAAACCCTAAACCTCAACCATAGGTTTATAGTTATGTCAAGTAGTTCCGTGCAAACAGAACGGTAGGGTCACGCGGCACCGTAGGGCCGCAGGCGCGCCGAAGCGACACGATCGAATTTGGCGCAGAACTACTTGACGGTCGGCAGGTCCGGGCTCGACACGTCATAGGTCTGACCGGGCTGGGTCAGCAGCGCCGCCAGCTTCAGCGCCTTCTCCTGCGTGCGATCGGTGGTGCCCCACACCACTTTTCGGCCGTCGAACAGAACCAGCGTGATGGCCGCCACCGACGGCGCCTCCACCCGGCTGACCTGCCCGGACACCTCAGGCGGCAGCGATGTCAGCACCTGCAGACCGGCGAGGGTGGCCGGATCGCGCGGTCCCGGCGTCTCGGTGTCGATATAGGGCAGCCCCGGTGGCGGCGGCGCGGTCACGAAATCCACACCGTCGCGGTCGAACAGGTGCGGCCCGTCCGGATAGTCCTTGACCACCAGCGGCACGCGTTCCTCCACGGTGATCCGCAGCGTCGAGGGGTACTCGCGCTGGACTCGGGCGCTGGCCACCCGCCGGATCGAGGCCACCCGCTCGGCCACCGCGTCGGTGTCGATCTGCAGCAGGGGCGTGCCCTCCTGAACCCCGGCCACCTGCCGCACCTCGTCCTCGCTCAACGCGGTCAATCCGGTCACCACCGTCTCGCGCGCGGACATGATCGGCGTGAAATACAGCAGCAAGCCCACGCCGACCACCAGCACCGCCAGGACCGCCGTCCACATCAACACCTTCAGACCGCGGATCACCCCGCGCGGCGCCTGCTTCGGCTTCTCCTCGGTCCGGCCCTGGACACGACGTTTGGCCTCCCGGCGGGCCTGCTCGATGGCCATCGCCCTGGCCTGCGCCGCACGGCGTTCCTCGCGTTCGCGCCGGGCACGTCGCCGCGGTCCCTCCAGATCCGGCTCGGCCGGATCGGCATCGGGTTCGCCGGCGGTGGGGGCCTCGGCCGCGCTCGGCTCGGTGGCCGGTTCGGCAGCCAGGTCGGAGACGGGATCGGGATCGGAGTCGGCTCCGGCGGCCCCCGGCTCGGGTGGGACCGTCATCGATCCGCCGCCCGATCGGCGCGCCCACCCACCGCATCCAGGATCTCGTTGCCGAGCAGGGTCACATCACCGGCGCCCATGGTCACCACCACATCACCGGGGCGGGTGATCTCGGCGACCCGGCGGGCCACCGCGGAGAAATCGGGCACGTAATGCACCGGGACCGTGACGTGATCGACGATGCTGCGCCCGCTGATCCCGGCGATCGGCTGCTCACGGGCGGCATAGACGTCCAGCACGAACGCCTCGTCGGCCAGGCTCAGGGCCGCACCGAACTCCTTGGCGAATGTCTGTGTGCGCGAATACAGATGGGGCTGGAAGACGACGATCGCGCGGCCCTGCGATTCGGCGGCCAGCGTACGTACCGCCGTCAGCGCGGCGGTCACCTTAGTCGGGTGGTGGGCATAGTCGTCGAAAACGCGGACACCCGAGCGCACGCCCACCAGCTCGAAACGGCGGCGCACCCCCTCGAAATCGGCCAGTGCCTCCAACACCGCATCCGGCGGCGCCCCCGCCTCGACGGCGGCCAGCAGGGCCGCCAGAGCATTGAGCGCCATGTGCCGGCCGGGCACGGCCAGCCGCATCGTGCGCGGGGCGGGCTCCCCCGCCAGCTGCACCGTGGCCACCGCCCGGGTGCCGCGTTGTTCCCAATCGAGCAGTGCGCCCGCCAGATCCGCACCGGAGCTGCCGTACCGCAGCACCCGGATGCCGAGGGCTTCGGTGCGCTCGGCCAACGCCGCAGCACCGGGATCGTCGACGCAGACCACCAACGCCCCGCCCGGCTGCAGCCGCTCGATGAACGCGTCGAACACGTCGACATAGGCCTGCTCGGTACCGAAGAAATCCAGGTGGTCGGCCTCGATATTGGTGACGACCGCGATATCGGGCCGGTACTGCACCAGTGAGCCGTCGCTCTCGTCGGCCTCGGCCACGAAGTACGGGCCACTGCCGTGGTGGGCGTTGGTGCCCGCCGCGCCGAGATCGCCGCCGACGGCGAACGACGGATCGAAACCGCTGTGCTGCAACGCGACGATGAGCATCGAGGTCGTCGTGGTCTTGCCCGCGGTTCCGGTGACCATCAGCGTCCGGTCACCGGCCATCAACTTGGCCAGCACCACCGGCCGCAGGATGACAGGGATGCCCCGCTGCCGGGCCGCCACGAGTTCGGGGTTGGTCTTCGGAATGGCCGCATGGGTGGTGACGACCGCAGTGGGACCGCCGTCCAGCATGTCCAGCGCGGCGGCGTCGTGACCGATCTGGATCTGCGCTCCCCTGGCCCGCAATGCCGCGATCCCGCGCGATTCCTTGGCATCGGAACCGGAGACCTGTCCCCCGCGATCGAGCAGGATGCGAGCGATTCCCGACATGCCGGCCCCGCCGATACCCACCATGTGCACCCGGGCGAGCTCCGGTGGCAGACCCTTCACCGCAACGACTTCCGGTCGGCGCGGTGGGCACGGGCCACCTCGATCGCGATCTCGGCGACCCGGCGCGCGGCATCGCGGTGGCCGGCGAGCGCGGCCGCCGCGGTCATCTGCTGTAGGCGTGGTGCGTCGTTGAGCACACCGACGACCTTCTGGGCGACCAGCTGTGGGGACAGCTCGGCATCATCGACGAGCAGACCACCGCCGGCCTGGACCACCGGCAGTGCGTTGAGCCGCTGCTCACCGTTGCCGATCGGCAACGGCACGTACACCGCGGGCAACCCGACGGCGCTGACCTCGGCGACCGTCATCGCCCCGGACCGGCAGATCGCCAGATCGGCAGCGGCATAGGCCAAGTCCATACGGTCGAGATAGGGCACGGCCACATAGGGCGGCCCCGACGGCGCCGGCAGGTCGAGGGTGTTCTTCGGACCGTGCGCGTGCAACACCGAAATGCCCTTGGCCGCAAGCTCGGTCGCGGCACCGGAGACGGCGCGGTTGATCGACTGCGCGCCCTGGGAGCCGCCGAACACCAACAGCACCCTGGCGTCCTCGGCGAAGCCGAAGGCGGCCCGTGCCTGGGCACGCAATGCCGCGCGATCCAGCGCGGTGATGCTGGCCCGCACCGGGACGCCCACCACCTCCACCGGGCCGAGGCCGGGATCGGGCACCGCCGAGAGCACCCGGCGGGCCGACCGCGCACCCAGCTTGTTGGCCCAGCCCGCGCTGGCGTTGGCCTCGTGGATCACCACCGGGACCGACGGACGGCGCAGACCGCGCCGCGCGGCCAGATACGCGGGCACCGAGACATAGCCACCGAAGCCGATCACCACGTCCACCCCGACGGCGTCGAACACCGCGCGGGTCTGGCGGACCGCGGTGCGCACCCGCAACGGAAGCCGCACCAGGTCTGCGGAGGGTTTGCGCGGCAACGGCACCGGGGTGATGAGCTCGAGGTCATACCCCCGTTCGGGGACCAACCGGGTCTCCAGACCGCGCTGTGTGCCCAGCGCGGTGATCCGGACCCCGGGATCCAGCTCGGTCAACGCATCGGCCACGGCCATCGCAGGTTCCACATGACCTGCCGTGCCCCCGCCGGCCAGGACGACCGATAACGTGCTCACCCGTAACGCTGACCTTCCAATGAGCGGGCTCGGCCCTGTTGACCTCGCGCCTGCCGCGGCTCGGCGCGGCCCCGTTGGGAGGCGCGCCGGCCCTCACCATGATGCCCTGTGCTCCGGACCGCTCGATCGGCCGGATGGCCCTCACGACGGCTCGCACGCCGGGCATCGACCGCGGGGGTCTGGCGCGGCTTCCTGGCCACCGCCTTGCCCTTGCTCTTGGCAGGCGGCTTCTGCTTGGCCGGTGCCTTGCCCGGCTTACCGGGCTTGCCCCTGGTCCGCAGGCGGTCGCGGGCGACCTCGAGGCGGCTCGGCACATACGGTTCGGGCAGCGGGAGCCGCAGCAACCTGGTGACCCGGTCGTCGCGGCCGGCGCGCAGCGCGGCCACGGCCTCGGGTTCGTGCCGGGCGGCATTGGTGATGACGCCGAGGATGAGCATCGTCGTGGCCGTCGATGTGCCGCCCGCGGAGATCAGCGGCAGCTGCAGACCGGTGACCGGGAGCAGCCCCACGACGTATCCGACGTTGATGAACGCCTGCCCGATCACCCACAGCGTGACGGTGGCCGTCAGCAGGCGCAGGAACGGATCGGCCGAGCGGCGCGCGATGCGCATCCCGGTGTAGGCGAAAAGACCGAACAGGCACAGCAGACCGGCGGCACCGACATAGCCGAGTTCCTCACCGATGATGGCGAAGATGAAGTCGTTGTGTGCGTTGGGCAGATAGTTGTACTTGGCCGTGCCCTGGCCGAGTCCGTTGCCGAACACGCCACCATTGGCCAGCGCGAAGCGGGCCTGCCTGGCCTGATACCCCGCACCGCCGGGGTCGGCCCCCGGGTTGAGCCAGGACTGCACGCGGTCGGAGCGGTAACCGGCCGAGACCGCGAGCACGCCGCCGGCGACCACCATCGCCCCCAGCGAGCTGGCGAACACCCGCAGCGGCAGACCTGCATACCAGAGCAGACCGAGCAGGATGATGCTCAACGTCACGGTCTGGCCGAGGTCGGGCTGCAGCACGATCAGCGTCAGCGCCAGACCGGCGGCGGGAACCAGCGGGATCAGCATCTCCCGCATCGACGCCTGCTCCAGGCGCCGCGCCGCCAGCAGGTGCGCACCCCAGATGGCGAACGCGATCTTGGCGAGCTCGGAGGGCTGCATGCTGAAGCCACCCACGACGAACCAGCCGCGAGAACCGTTGGCCACCTTGCCGATACCGGGGATGAGCACCAGCACGAGCAAGATGATCGTGAAGATGAACGCCGGGAACGCCAGCCTGCGCATGAGCGAGACGGGCATGCGCAGCGCCAGGTAGAAGGCGATCAGCCCGACGCCGGTCCACAGCGACTGTTTGGCGAAGACCGTCCACGGCGAGCCGCCGGAGTCATAGGAGTACACCCCGGAGGCCGAGAGCACCATGATCAGGCCGAGCGTCACCAGGATGGCCGCGACCGCGATGATCAGGTGGAACGAGGTCATCGGCCGGCCGAGCCACTGGCCGAACCGGGTCCGAGGCATGGTGGTCGTCGCTTTGGTCGCCGGGCTGGTGGCCAGGCTCTTCCCGACGGTCTGCCCGGACGTGCCGTCGGCGGACCGCGCACTGGTGAACCTCGCCCGTACCCCGGCGAGCGGATTCCTCACCTGGCACCCGCAAGAGTCACAGGCGTAACGCCAGCCTCAATAGTCTCTTGCACCCCAGAATCCTCCCCCGCCGCGGACCGGTAGTCGCGGATCTCCGGCAGGTGTGTCGCGGCGGCCGACGATTTCAGCTAATGCTCCCGCGCGTCGAGAGAGACGAAAAGGTCGTCAGTTCGGGCCGCCGAGCAGCCATTGCGTCACTCTCGGCGGCTGCGCGGCGGCTACGCGCCGACGGAGCCCATGCGCCGACGGAGCCCATGCGCGGCGCCTACGCGCCGACGATCGACAGCCATTCGCCGTAGAACAGCGCCACACCCAGACCGCAGGCGATCGCCGTCAACAGCCAGAACCGGATGATCACCGTCGTCTCGGCCCACCCGACCAGCTCGAAGTGATGATGGAACGGCGCCATCCGGAACACCCGCCGGCCCGTCGTGCGGAACGCCAGGATCTGCACCACCACCGAGGTCACCTCGGCCACGAAGAGCGCACCGAGCACCACGGCCAGGATCTCGGTGCGGCTGGTCACCGACAGCCCGGCGATGATGCCGCCGAGCGCCAGCGAACCCGTATCACCCATGAAGATCTTCGCCGGCGCGGCGTTCCACCACAGGAAACCGATACAGGCCCCCGCCGTCGCCGCCGCCACCAGCGCGAGGTCCAGCGGATCACGGACGTTGTAGCACCCCAGGCTCGGGCTGGCCGCGCAGTCGTTGCGGTACTGCCAGAACGTGATCAACACGTAGGCGGCGCTGACCATGGCCATCGCCCCCGCGGCGAGCCCGTCCAGCCCGTCGGTCAGGTTCACCGCGTTCGACCAGGCACTGACCAGCACCACCACGAACACGACGAACACCATCGGTGCCAGCGTGACGGTGGCGATCTCACGTACATAGGACAGCTGCGCACTGCCCGGCGTCAGTCCCTCGGCATTGCTGAACTGCAACACCAGCACCCCGAAGAGCACCGC
Organism: Mycobacterium sp. VKM Ac-1816D; assembly: GCF_000416385.1. Taxonomy (NCBI): domain Bacteria; kingdom Bacillati; phylum Actinomycetota; class Actinomycetes; order Mycobacteriales; family Mycobacteriaceae; genus Mycobacterium; species Mycobacterium sp. VKM Ac-1816D. The sequence goes on along the minus strand of NZ_AOHQ01000110.1, from coordinate 83,253 downwards.
CGCGGTCAACTGGCCGATGGTCTTGGCCCGCTTGTTCAGGCCCAGATTGCGGGACCGCCGGATCTTGATCAGGTCGTCGATGAACCCGACGATGGCCAGCGCGGACGCCAGCCCCAACACCAGCAGACCCGACGCCGAGGGGCCCTCGCCACCGAACGGCAGGCCGAACAGGTGCGTGCCCAGATAGCCGGCCCAGATGCCGGCCATGATGGCCACCCCGCCCATCGACGGCGTGCCGCGCTTCTTCTGATGGCTGGCCGGGCCGTCCTCACGGATCTCCTGCCCGAACCCCTGCTTGGTGAACAGCCGGATCAGCACCGGCGTCAGCACGATCGACACCGCGAGCGCGATCGCGACCGCTACCAGGATCTGCTTCATGCCTGCTCGTTCCCCTGCTCGGCGAGACGATCGGCAAGCGTGCCGAGCCCGGCCGCGTTGGACGCCTTCACCAGCACCACGTCACCGGGACTCAGTTCGGCCGCCAGCAACGCCAGCGCGGCGTCGGCGTCGGGCACCAGGACGGATTCACTGCCCCACGACCCTTCCATCACCGCCCCCTGATGCATGGCGCTCATCGCTCTCCCGGTTCCCACGACTATCAATCGAGAGACATCTAAGCGCACGGCCAACCGGCCGATGCGATCGTGTTCGGCAATCGCGTCCTCGCCGAGCTCGGCCATCTCACCGAGCACCGCCCAGCTGCGTCGCCTCCCCCCCGGTCCGCCGGAGCGCGCCATCCAGGCCAGCGCCTTCAGCCCCGCCGCCATCGAATCCGGGTTGGCGTTGTAGGCATCGTTGACGACGGTGACCCCGTCGACACGGGTGCTGACATTCATCCGGCGCGCCGAGACCGGACCGGCGCCGGCCAGTGCCGTCGCCACCTGCTCCAGGCTCGCACCGCACTCCACCGCGACCGCCGCGGCGGCCAGCGCGTTGGACACCTGATGCTCCCCGTGCACCGCGAGGGCGACCTGCACCGCACCGCCCGCGGTGTGCAGGGTGAAACGCGGGCGGGCCAGTTCGTCGAGATGCTCGTCGGCCGACCAGATATCGGCCCCCGGTGCGCGCGATACCCGCACCACCCGCGCCGCGGTCTTGTCGGCCATCGCCGACACCGCCGAGTCGTCGGCATTGAGGATCACCACACCGGATGCGGGAACCGATTGCGGCAGTTCGGATTTGGTGGCCGCGATCACCTCGCGTGAACCGAACTCACCGAGATGGGCCGTCCCGACATTGAGCACGACCCCGATCGACGGGGTCGCGATGGCCGCCAGTGCGGCGATGTTGCCCGGATGTCGCGCCGACATCTCCAGGATCAGGAAGTCGGTGTCGGTGGTGGCGCGCAGCACCGTCCATGGATGGCCGAGCTCGTTGTTGAACGACCCGGGCGGGGCCACCACCTCACCCAGCGGTGCCAGCACCGCCGCCAGCAGATCCTTGGTCGAGGTCTTGCCCGACGAACCGGTGACGCCGATGATGCGCAGACCGGCCGCGCTCAGCTCGGTCGCGACGGCCGCGGCCAGCTTGGCCAGCGCGGCCAGCACCGCGGCACCCGAGCCCGCGGCATCGTCATGCTCCACCGCACCGGAACCGGCGTCGCCGGCCACCGCGGGCGGTACGACGATGGCAGGCACCCCGACCGGGCGGGCGGCCAGCACCGCCACCGCTCCGGCCGCGACGGCGCCCGCGGCGAAATCATGCCCGTCCGAACGTGCCCCCGGCAGCGCCAGGAACAACCCGCCCGGCGTGACGGCGCGCGAATCGAACTCGACGGTTCCGGTGATGCGGGTGTTCGCGGCGTCCGCGGCGCTGATATCGGTCAGTTCGCCGCCGACGATGTCGGCCACCTGAGCCACGGTCATCTCGATCATCGGTTCTGCCTCAATGCATTCAGCGCGGCGGTCAGTTCGACCCGGTCATCGAAGGGGCGGGTGGACCCGTCGGCGGTCTGCCCGGACTCGTGGCCCTTGCCCGCGATGAGCACCACGTCACCGGCACGTGCCCAGCCGACCGCGTGATCGATGGCCGCGCGGCGATCACCGATCTCGACCACCTCGGCGGCTGATCCCCCGGTGCCGGCCCGGATCGTCGCCCGGATCAGCTTCGGGTCCTCGTTGCGCGGATTGTCGTCGGTGATGACGACCAGGTCCGCCAGCTCGGCCGCGATCCGACCCATCGGTTCGCGCTTGCCCGCATCGCGGTTGCCGCCGGCGCCGAACACCACCGCCAGCCTGCCGTCGGGGTGCTGCTCGCGCAGGGTCGCCAGCACCGCCTGCAATGCGCCCGGTTTGTGCGCGTAGTCCACCAGTGCCAGGAAGTCCTGCCCGGCGTCGATCGACTCCAGCCGCCCCGGCACCGCGGCCGAACCGAGCCCCGGCGCGGCCTGCTCAGGCGACACGCCCACGGCGTCGAGCAGCGCGATGGCCAGCAGCGCGTTGGCGATGTTGTACCGGCCCGGCAGGCCGATCCGAAGTCGGTGCGCCACCCCGGCCGGGTCGACGGCGACGAATTCCTGGCTGCCACGGGCGAGGATGGACACCGACTCGATGCGCCAATCGGCGTCGACGCCGGTGGTCGCGACCCGAACCGCTCCGGCGGCACGCGACGCGATCTCGCGTCCGGCCTCGTCGTCGACGCACACCACGGCCCGATCGGCGCGGTTGGGCGAATCGGGTTCGAACAGGCGCGCCTTGGCGTTCAGATAGTCGGCCATGGTGGGGTGGAAATCGAGGTGATCGCGCGACAGATTGGTGAAACCGCCGGCGGCGAACGATGTGCCGTCCACCCGGCCCAGTGTCAGCGCGTGGCTGGACACCTCCATCACGACGGTGTCGACACCGCGTTCCACCATCACCGCGAGCAGTGCCTGCAGATCCGGCGCCTCGGGAGTGGTCAGCGAGCTGGGCTCGTCGCGACCGTCGATGCGGATGCCGACGGTGCCGATCAGGCCGGCGACGCGACCGGCCGCCCGCAGTCCCGCCTCGACGAGGTAGGTGGTGGTCGTCTTGCCCGATGTGCCCGTGACGCCGATGACACGCAATGCCGCCGACGGGTTTCCGTAGACCTCGGCGGCCAGCCCGCCCAGCACGGCGCGCGGGTCGTCGTGGACGAGCACCGGCACCTGGCCGGTGGCGAACTCGGCGACACCGGCCGGGTCGGTGAGCACCGCGACCGCGCCGGCGGCGACGGCATCGGCGGCGAATCGGGCACCGTGCGCGCGTTGTCCCGGCAGGGCGGCAAACAGGTCACCTCGGCGCACATCCTGACTGCGCAGCGTCACCCCGGTGACCCGGACGTCCGGATCGGACACCGCGGGAGCACCGATGCGCTGCGCCAACACACCCAGGTGGGCACCGGCGGGATCGGAGGGACGCAGTGTCATGGCCTTGCCACAGTACCGGGGTGGGTCGGGATCACTCCGCCTGCAGCGTCAGCGGCGGTCCCGGGTCGGCGGACAGCGGCACGTTCTCGCGTTGCAGCAACCACGAGGCGATGTGGTGGAACAGCGGCGCCATCGTGGTGCCCGGCAGGCCGTCGGCGGTGCGGGCGGGGTTGTCGGCCATGATGCCGACGACATAGCGCGGATCGTCCGCCGGCGCCATCCCAGCGAAGGTGATCCAGTAGTGGTCGTCGTAGTAGCAGCCACAGTTCGGGTTGATCTGCTGGGCCGTGCCGGTCTTGCCCGCGATCTGATAGCCCTCGACCGCCGCCTGCCAGCCGGTCCCCTGCTGCACACCGCGCGGGTCGCGCTGGATGGTGGCGCGCAGCATATTGCGCACGGTGGCAGCGGTTTCCGGCGACACCACCCGGACGCCCTGCGCCGCGGGTTCGACGTTCTCCTTGCCGTCGGCCTCGATGATCGCCTTGATGATGCGGGGCGGAATCCGGACACCGTCGTTGGCGATGGCCTGGTACATCCCGGTCATCTGCAGCAGCGTCATCGAAAGGCCCTGTCCGATGGGCAGGTTGGCAAAGGAGCTGCCCGACCACTGGTCCATCGGCGGCACCAGGCCCGCGCTCTCACCGGGTAATTCGATCCCGGTGCGCTCACCGAGACCGAACTTCGCCAGCATCTCGGCGAATTTCTCCGGGCCGAAACGCTGGGCCAGCATCAGGGTGCCCACGTTGGAGGACTTTCCGAAAACGCCGGTGCTGGTGTACCGGTCGACACCGTGGTTCCAGGCGTCCTTGACCGTGACCCCACCCATATCGATGGAACCGGGTACCGAGAGCACCTCGTCGGGGTTGGTCAGACCCAGCTCGATGGCGGTGGCGGCGGTCACGATCTTGTTCACCGAACCCGGCTCGAAGGGTGAGGACACCGCAGGGTTGCCCATCTGCCTGCTGCCCTGCCTGCCGATGTCCTGCGAGGGGTCGAAGGTGTTGTCGTTCGACATCGCCAGCACCTCACCGGTTTTGGCGTCCAGCACGACCGCGGAGACGTTGGCGGCACCGGATTTGTCCTTGGCCTGCTGCACCTGCTGCTGCACGTAGAACTGGATGTCATCGTCCAGGGTCAGCTGCACGGTCTGGCCGTCGACGGCCTCGTGCCGGTTGCGCATGCTGCCGGGGATCATCACGCCATCGGACCCGCGGTCGTAGGTGACCGATCCGTCGGTGCCGGCGAGCTTGGCGTCCAGGGAATCCTCGAGACCGAGCAGTCCGTGGCCGTCCCAGTCGATACCGCCGACGATATTGGCCGCCAACGAGCCACCGGGGTACTGACGGATGTCCTGGCGTTCGGAACCGACCTCGGGGAATTTCGTGGTGATCGCATCGGCGATCGCCGGGTCGACCGCCCTGGCCAGATAGGCGAAGGTGTCCTTGCTGCTGAGTTTGGCCAGCAAGGTCTTGGCATCGGGCTTGTTGTTGAGCCGGGTGGCGATGTCCTTGGCGATCTCCCGCAACCGTGCATCGGGATCGGGTGCGTAGTCGGGATTCTTGGCCCGCTCCTCCTCCAGCTGCTTGCGGATGCGCACCGGCTGGAAGGTCAGCGCCCTGGCTTCGATGGTGAACGCGAGCTTGTCGTTGTTGCGGTCGACGATGCTGCCGCGCACCGCTTGCTGGACGTCGGTCACCTTCAGCTGGCTGGCCGCTTCGGCCCGCAGCCCGGCGGCGTTGGAGATCTGCAGGTTGAACAGCTGTGCTGCGGCGACCACCAACACCAGGAAGATGACCACGTTGCCGGCCCGGTGCCGGAAGACGAACGAGGAGCTGCGCAACCCGGCCGCCGGGGCCTGTGCGGGGCGCCGGATCCGGCGGTCGGTTGCCGAATGCTCCTGACCGCGTTGGCCGCGGGTCATGCCGGCACACCCGGGGCGGGAATCTCGACCGGGACTTCGGCGGGCACCTCGGGGGCGGGACCTGCGGCCGGGGGCGCGGGAAGGTGCTCAGGGTTGGCTGCCGGGCCGGGCTGGGCGGGCAGCTCGGGGGTTCCCAGATGCGGCAGCCCCTCGGCAGGCACCGGTGCGGGCACGCCCGGGAGCGGGACGACCAGCGGCGCGGCGGCAGGCGGGACCTGGTCTGCCGGTGCGGCGACCGGCGGTAGCTGCGCCGGGTCGACGGGTGCGGCGGGCAGTGGCGCGGTCGACGGTGCCGGTCCGGCCTGCGGGGCTGCCGGTGCGGTCAGTGGCGCGGCCGGTGCGGCGGTGGCCCGCGGTGGAACGCGGACCACGACCTCGCGCGGGTCGACGACCCGCGGGGCGGGCGGTCCCCCGGCGGCGGGACGAGCCGGCGCGGGCGCGGCAGGTCGCTCATCGGGTAGCGGTGTGTTCAGCGGTGGCGGGGGTGCGCCCTCGGCCGGCTTCGGGGTGCCGACCACGACCCAGGCTCCGGTCGCGTCCTGCACCAGGTGCGCGGTATCCCGCGACGGGATCATGCCCAGACCGCGGGCGGCCTCGGCCAGCGCGGGCGGCGCCTGCGCCTCCAGCACATCACGCTCCAGTGCCTCTTTCTGTTGCAGCAGAGCCTGGTTGAGCTGACGGGCATGGCCCAGCTGATATGAGCGGCTGGCGGCATCGGTGGACAGCCACAGAGTGACACCCAACCCGACACCGAGTGCGGCGATGACCAGCACCACGAACGGCACCCTGGCGGCCAGCGTCCGCGGATTGAAGTCGATGGTCGCCAGCCGATTCAGCAGGCGTTCCCGAAGCGGTGGACGAACGATCTTGGGGGCCTTGGCCTTCCGCGCCTTGGCGCGCGCCTTGGCCTGGCTGGCGTTCTTGGGCCGTGCCGGTGTGTCGACCGGCCTGCGCACCGGCGAGGTCTGCGGCGCCGAACGGGACGGACGTTGTTCGGGCGCGCTGCGGCGTTTGCGGGCGGGCGCCTCGGACTGCCGGCGTGCCGTCGGCCTGCCCTTCGGCGGAGTTTTGCGCCGGCGCTCGTCGGTGCTGCGCTCCGGTGTGGACCGCTTTCCCTTCATGAGTCTTCCTTTCCGGCGATCTTCTCCAACGCCCGCAACCGCACCGGGGCACTGCGCGGGTTACGTTCGATCTCCTCGGCGTCGGCCTGCTCGGCACCGCGGGTCAGTGCTACGAATTCGGCTTCGTAGCCGGGTAATTCGACGGGTAGGCCGGGCGGGGTGCGCGACGCCGTGGCCGAGGCGAACAGACTCTTGACGATCTTGTCCTCCAGCGACTGATATGCCATCACCACGATGCGGCCGCCGCCGGAGAGTGCGGCGAGGGCCGCGGGCAGCGCGTCGCGCAGTGAGTCGAGCTCACCGTTGACCGCGATGCGCAACGCCTGGAAGGTGCGCTTGGCCGGATGTCCGCCGGTGCGCCGGGTTGCCGCCGGGATGGCCTCGTAGAGCACCTCGACGAGTTCAGCAGTGCTGACGAACGGCGTGGTTGCCCGCCGACGGACCACCCTGGCGGCGATCCGGTTGGCGAATCGCTCGTCGCCGTACTCGCGCAGCACCCGCGTCAACGCCCGCTCGTCATAGGTGTTGAGGATCTCGGCGGCGGTGAGTGGCGCGTCGGGATCCATCCGCATGTCCAGCGGCGCGTCATGGGCGTAGGAGAAGCCGCGGTCGATGAGGTCGAGCTGCATCGAGGACACCCCGAGGTCGAACAGGACGCCGTCGACGACGGGCTCCTGCCGGTCATCCCAGTAGCCGTCGTAGCGGGTGCGTTCGAACCGGACGCGGTCACCGAACCGGGCCAGTCGGTCGCCGGCGATGCGCAATGCGTTCGGGTCACGGTCGAGGCCGACGACACGGAGTCCGGGCAGATCGGTCAGGAACCGCTCGGTGTGGCCACCGGCTCCGAGGGTGGCATCGACGAGGACGGCACCGGAGCCGTCGGCGTGGTGCCGGGTGAGCGCGGGGGTCAGGAGTTCCACGCACCGGTCGAGCAGAACGGGAACGTGGCCGTGCTCGCCGGACTTGGGCGCAGGACCGGACTGAGGTGAGTTCACAGAGTGTGGCGAATCGTCGGAATGAGGCACAGAGACTCCCCTGTCGAGAAGGGGTGCCCCTGCAACGAGGTCCCTGTCCGAGGCGGACCTGGCGTCGGGGAAGTACGTCAGGGCCGGTTCGGACAGAGGCCTCGTTGCACGGGCATGTTGGTCAGATGATGTCGCGAAGAGTGTCATCGCTGGCCGCGGAGAAGGTCTCTTCGTGTGTCTCCTGGTATTGCTGCCACGCTTGGGCGTCCCAGATCTCCAGGTGCCCCAGCGAACCGGTCACCACGCATTCCTTGGACAGGTTGGCGTAGCGGCGGTGTTCGGCCGACAAGGTGATCCGGCCCTGCGCGTCGGGATGCTGTTCGTCGGCACCGGCGGCCAGGTTGCGGACATAGGCCCGAGCTTGCGGGTCGCTGCGCGAGGCCTGCATCGCCTTCTCGGCCAGCTTCTCGAACTCGGCCCGCGGGTACACGGCCAGGCTGTGATCTTGACTCTTGGTGACCATCAACCCTCCTGCCAGTGCGTCGCGGAATTTGGCGGGCAGTGTCAGCCGCCCTTTGTCGTCGAGCTTGGGCGTGTAGGTGCCGAGAAACATCCCGCCACCTCCCACCACTCGGTTGGATTCCGAGTCGCTTCTGCCCGCTGTGCGGAGTTCCGGTTCCTCCGCTGTCCGCCACTTTACCCCACAATCCCCCACTTAGCTCCATTTGCTGCCACCGAGTTGCACCCACGCCCCACTACCCCGCCATTCGTGGCGCATCGGAACCCGCATGACGGACCGGGCACCCGGCGCGAAGAAGGGAAAACCGCAGCTAGAAGCCGATTGAGGGGTCACGGCAAGTCACGTGGGTGACAGTGGGGAAGAAGTGGGGCGGGTGCCCTGCCGCACCCGACACGCCGAGGTGTTTGCGGGGCCGAACAGGGCCCTGCGGCCGGAAAACCACACGAAAAAGGGCGGCTCCGCGTGGAGCCGCCCCTCGGGTGGGGATAGGTGGGGACTAGTGCAGACGGGGAGGGGTCACTCGTCGAAACGACGGCGGAACCGATCCTCCATCCGGCTGGTGAACGAACCACCGCTCGCGGGCTTGCCGCGCTTACCGGGACGGGCGGGACCGGCGCCGGACACGGTCTTGTCGGCCACACCCGCCACGCGCGGGCCGGTGATCGCGAACACCACGCCACCGAACATCACGATGAAGCCGATCACCGAGAGAATCGGGAAGCTACCGATCATGGTGGCCTTGATGGCAACACCACACACCAGCATCGCCAGGCCGGCCACGAAGAGCGCGATGCCCTGCAACCGGCGCCGGGCAGAGGGTGCGCGCAGATTGCCACCACGCACGCTCGAAGCGAACTTGGGGTCTTCCGCGTACAGCGCGCTTTCGATCTGGTCGAGCATGCGCTGCTCGTGATCGGAGAGTGGCATCCGTCCCTCCTGGTACGCGCCGTGGGCTCCGGGGAGCCGAATTCTCAAATAGGGCCGCCGCCCGCGTTTTACGGGTGACTGTTCCCATGATACGAGGTCATTCTGACCCGTACCACCTACTTGACACACGATTGTATGACGTCTGCCACCAGGAGCGGTCCGTCCCTCTCCCCGGAGCGACCCACCGCCGTATCACCCCACCCCGAGACCGGGCGCGGCTTCCCGGCGATCGAGACCGATAATGGGGAGGACCCGTCCACAGCGACCGACCCCGAAGGACACCCGTTGGCGACATTTCTGGTGGACCTGTCGGCGGAGCTCATGCGCCAACGGCTCCGCGAAGCGCTGACGGTGTACGTCCAGGCGATGAACTATCCGCGCGGCACCGAGGAACAGCGTGCCTCGATGTGGCTCGAGCACACCCGCCGCTCCGGCTGGAAGGCCGTCGCCGCGCTGCGCACCGACGCCACCGACGTGGATTCGCCTGCCGTCCTCGACTCGGCGCAGATGCTGGGCATCGCCTACGGCTATCGCGGCGCTCCCGATCAATGGTGGCAGCAACAGGTCGTACACGGGTTGCGCCGGCGCGGCGCCGAAGGAGCGCGCGCCGAACCGCTGCTCGCGGACTATTTCGAACTGACCGAACTGCACATCCATCCCCAGGCGCAGGGCCAGGGACTCGGCGAGGCGTTGGCGCGCCGGCTGCTGGCCGGCCGCGGCGAGGCCAACGTCTTGCTCTCCACCCCGGAGATCAACGAAGAGGCCAACCGTGCCTGGCGGCTGTACCGCAGACTCGGCTTCGGCGACGTCATCCGGGACTACCATTTCGCCGGCGACCCGCGCCCCTTCGCCATCCTGGGCCGACGTTTACCCCTTGACCAGGCGCCCGGCACCGACTGAGCGTGCGGATCTGGCACGATTAGCGGGTGTTCGCCCGCTCACACCGCCCACGGCGCCGTCGGCTCGCCGCGCTGGTCCTGCTGCTGCTGATCCTGGTTCCGTTCGCCGTGGGCTGCGTGCGGGTGCGCGCATCGATCACGGTCTCCCCCGACGACCGCGTCTCCGGCCAGATCGTGGCGGCCAGCAAGGCACGCGACGGCGAGGACAAGGGGCCGCAACTACTGAACTCGCTGCCGTTCAGTAACAAGGTCGCCGTCTCGCGGTACGAACGCGGCGACTACGTCGGATCACAGGCCGTGTTCTCCGACCTGACCTTCGCCGAACTTCCGCAACTGGCAAACATGAACAGCGATGCCGCCGGCGTGGACATCTCGCTGCGGCGCGCCGGTGACCTTGTCATCCTGGAGGGCCGGGTCGACCTGACCACCCTCAACGATCCCGAAGCCGACGTCACACTCAGCGTCGCGTTCCCCGGCGAGGTCACCTCCACCAACGGTGACCAGGTGTCCGGCGAGGTCGTCGAGTGGAAGCTCAAGCCAGGCATCGTCACCACCATGAACGCCCAGGCGCGCTACACCGACCCCAGCGCGCGATCGTTCACCACCGCGGCGATCTGGCTGACCGTCGGCTCCTTCGTGATCGCCGGCCTCCTCGGCTGGCTGGCCTGGGCGAGTCGGGACCGGTCACCGAAGGTCGGCGAAGGGGCCCAGCTGTCGTGAGATAGCCGTCGTGGCCCAGACCGTGCCGGGTCGTCATCGCGCGCCATCCCGCGGCGGGACAGCATAATGACGTGGTCGCGAGCGCGCCTACCCACCGATCACCGGGCGGGACGCTCTAGGCTAGAGAAAGTCGGGGGTCGAGAAACCGACATCAGAAAGGGGCGTCCGCTGAGCGTCGATACAGCGGCACCGACAGCCGTGGAACTGGTCAATGCCGTCGTCGAGGAACTGCGTCAGTACCTCGACGAACGCCGCCGCGAGTCCGCCTACATCGGTCCCGAGTACGCCGAGCTGACCGCCGCGCTCGAGGAGTTCGTGTTGCGCGGTGGCAAACGCCTGCGCCCCGCGTTCGCCTACTGGGGCTGGCGCGCGGTCGCCGGGAAGAATCGGTCCTCCGACACCCAGGCCCTGCGGTTGTTCTCCGCACTGGAACTGCTGCACGCGTGCGCGCTGGCCCACGACGATGTGATCGACGCGTCGGCAACCCGTCGCGGGCTGCCCACCGTGCACCGGCACTTCGCGGACCGGCATCGCGCCAACAACTGGCACGGTTCCCCCGAACAGTTCGGCCTGTCGGCCGCGATCCTGCTCGGCGATCTGTCACTGGTGTGGGCCGATGACATCGTGGCGACCGCCGATCTGCCCGCCGACGCCCACCTGCGGGTGCACAAGGTGTGGGCCGATATCCGCACCGAGGTGCTCGGCGGCCAGTACCTGGACATCGTCGCCGAAGCCAGCGGCGCGGACTCGGTGGCATCGGCGATGAACGTCAACACCTACAAGACCGCGTCCTACACGGTCTCGCGCCCGCTGCAGCTCGGTGCTGCCGCCGCGGCCGATCGGCCCGACATCCAACAGATCTTCCACCAGATCGGCAATGACCTCGGGGTGGCCTTCCAGCTGCGCGACGATGTGCTCGGCGTGTTCGGTGATCCCGCGGTCACCGGCAAGCCGTCCGGTGACGACCTGCGCTCCGGCAAGCGGACCGTCCTGCTGGCCGAGGCGGTCGAACTGGCCCAGCGCACCGATCCCGCCGCGGCCAAGCTGATCGGCGCGTCGATCGGGACCGAACTGACCGATGTCGCGGTCAAGGAGGTGTGTTCGGCCATCGAGTCGGTCGGCGCGCTGGCCGCCGTCGAAGACCGCATCGAACAACTGCATCGGCGGGCCCTCGATGCCCTGAACGCCGCCGATATCGATCCGCAGGCCAAGATCGGCCTCGCCGAACTGGCCGGCCTGGCGTCGAACCGGTCCGCCTGAGGACATGACCACATCGGTATCGGACGCGCCGGAAACGCGCGGACACCTCGCTCGGCTGTGGGCGTTCGCGATCTCGGCCGAGGCGCGGCCGGCCCGATTGGGGTTCCTCGGGGCGGTACTGATCGCCGCGGGTGGACTCGGCGCAGGTAGCACCCGGTTACACGATCCACTGCTGGAATCACTGCACATGTCCTGGCTGCGGTTCGGCCACGGACTGGTGCTCTCCTCGATCCTGCTGTGGGGCGGGGTGGCCGTGATGTTGCTGGCCTGGCTGTGGCTGGGTCGGCGCGTGGTCGATCGCACCGCAACGCAGTACACGATGCTGGCCACCACCGGGTTCTGGTTGGTGCCGCTGCTGCTGAGCGCGCCGGTGTTCAGCCGCGACACCTACTCCTACCTCGCTCAGGGCGCGCTGCTGCGCGACGGTTTCGACCCCTATGTGGTCGGACCGGTCGAGAACGTGAACTCGTTGCTGGACAACGTCAGTCCGATCTGGACGACGACCACGGCGCCCTACGGTCCCGCATTCATCCTGGTGGCCAAGTTCGTCACCATGATCGTCGGCAACAACGTCGTCGGCGGCACCATGCTGCTGCGCCTGTGCATGCTGCCGGGACTGGCACTGCTGATCTGGGCCACCCCGCGGGTGGCCCGCCACCTGGGCGCCAACCCGGCCGCCGCACTGTGGATCTGCGTGCTGAACCCGCTGGTGATCATCCACCTCATGGGCGGGGTGCACAACGAGATGCTGATGGTCGGCCTGATGATGGCGGCGATCGCGCTGACCTTCGGTGGCCGGCCGATCCTCGGGGTCGGTTTCATCGCCACCGCGGTCGCGGTCAAGGCGACCGCGGGAATCGCGTTGCCCTTCATGGTCTGGGTGTGGATGAGACGACTGCGTGACACCCGGGGCTACGGCCCGGTGCCTGCGTTCGCCTTCGCCACCGCGGCGTCGGTGGTGATCTTCGGCGCCGTGTTCGCGGTGCTGTCCCTGCTGGCCGGGGTGGGGCTCGGCTGGCTGACCGCACTGGCCGGTTCGGTCAAGATCATCAACTGGCTGACGCTGCCGACGGCATTCGCGAACGTGATCAATGCCCTCGTCGGCACGGTCATGCAGGTGAACTTCTACGCGGTCCTGGAGATCACCAGGATCATCGGCATCGCGATCATCGCCATCACCCTTCCGCTGTTGTGGTGGCGGTTCCGCCACACCGACCGTGAGGCGCTGGTGGGCACCACGCTGGCGATGGGCGTCGTGGTGCTGTTCGTCCCGGCCGCGCTGCCCTGGTACTACACCTGGCCGCTGGCGACGCTGTCGACGCTGTGGCAGAGCCGGACGGCGGTCGCGCTGATCGCCGGCTTCTCCACCTGGATCATGGTGATCTTCAAGCCCGACGGCTCGCACGGTATGTACTCGCTGCTGCAGGTCGCACTGGCGACCGGATGTGCGACCCTGGCCTGGTATCTGCTGTCACGGGCGCCGGAGGAACCGGCAGGCCACGACGGCCGCGCCGTCTAATAGCTAGTACGCCATGGCCTGCGCGCGGCGGAGGACCTCACGGGCCTGGTGTGAGCGCAGCGCGTCGACCGGCCGCGCATTGGCCTGCTTCTCGGTGCTGCCGTCGCGGCTGAGCGTCAGCGAGGGGTCCGGGGTGAACAACCAGCGCATCGACTCGGTGACGTCGAACCCACCGTCGCGCAGCACCACCAACAGCCCGGGCAGCGGTTTGACGACCCGGCCGTTGTCATCGAAGAACACCTTGGGCACGACAACGGCACCGTCGCGGCGTACGCCGACGAGATGACCGTCGCGCAGGTGCTGGTTGACCTTGGTGACCGAGACGCCGAGCAACTTCGACACCTGGGACAGGTCGAGGACGGCTTCGTCGGGATCGAGGATGTCAGCGGATGCCGGGATGCTCACCGCACAGAGTCTAGGGGCCCGGGCCCAGCTCGGAGGTGGAAGGTCGATGCAAACCTGATCCGTACCATGTCTGCGGTGGACACCTACCAGCGCACCGACCCGCTCGTCGGAAGCCTGCTGGAGGGTCGCTATCTGATCGAGACCAGCATCGCCGCCGGCGGGATGTCGACCGTGTACCGCGGTGTGGATACCCGGTTGGACCGTCCCGTCGCCGTGAAGGTGATGGATTCCCGGTACTCCCGTGACGAGGCGTTCCTGGTCCGGTTCCAGCGTGAGGCCCGGACCGTGGCACGGCTCAAGGGCGACGGGCTGGTCGCCGTCTACGACCAGGGCGGCGGCGGACCCGACGGGCTCGCGCCGTATCTGGTGATGGAACTGGTCGACGGTGGCACGCTGCGTGAGTTGTTGCGTGAGCGCGGGCCGATGCCACCGCACGCCGCGGCCGCCGTGCTCGCCCCGATCTGTCGAGGACTGGCGGTGGCCCATGCGGCCGGGCTGGTGCACCGGGACGTCAAGCCCGAGAACGTGCTGATCTCCGATGACGGCGAGGTCAAGATCGCCGACTTCGGCCTGGTCCGGGCGGTGGCCGAAGCGGGTATCACCTCCACCAGCGTCATCCTGGGCACCGCGGCGTACCTGTCCCCCGAACAGGTCGCCACCGGCGACAGCGCGCCGAGCAGTGACGTGTATGCCGTCGGCGTGCTCGCCTACGAATTGCTCACGGGCCGAGCCCCGTTCACCGGGGACACCGCGCTGTCGGTGGCCTACCAGCGAATGGACAACGACGTGCCGCCGCCGAGTGCGGCGATCGCCGGGGTGCCCGTCCAGTTCGATGCGCTGGTCGCGCGGGCGACTGCGCGCGACCCGCACGCCCGTTTCGCCGACGCCGGTGAACTGGGTGAGGCACTGACCGATGTGGTCGACGAACTGGGTCTGCCGCCGTTCCGGGTTCCGGCGCCGCGCCAGTCGGCCCAGCACCGGGCCGCCACCGCGGCACAGCGCCTCGGCGGCCACGGGGACCGCGCCGCTGCCCGACCACCGGCGCCCTACCGGCCGACCCGCCAGCTGCCCGCCATCGGATCCGAGGACCCGACCAACGCCCACCACCCCGCCGAACTCCGGGACGACGACCATCAGGACGACGATTACCAGGACGCCGATTATCAAGACGAAGCCGAATACCGGCCGGTGACAGGACAATTCGCCGGTGTCGAACTGGCGGAGTTCCACTGGGCCCGGCAGCGCGCCAAACGTGTGCTGCTGGCCTGGTTCCTGGTCGTCCTGACACTGGCCGGGCTGCTCGCCGCCGGCGCCTGGACGCTGGGCAACAACCTCGCCAACCTGATCTGAATCCCTAGCCGCGCAACATCTCCGCGACCAGGAAAGCCAGCTCCAGGCTCTGCTGGGTGTTCAGCCGCGGATCGCACGCCGTCTCGTACCGGCCCGCCAGATCATGGTCGGAGATGTCCTGCGCGCCACCGAGACATTCGGTGACGTTCTCGCCGGTGATCTCGACGTGGATGCCGCCGGGGTGGGTGCCGAGCGCGCGGTGCACCTCGAAGAAACCCTGGACCTCGTCGACGATGCGATCGAAATGGCGGGTCTTGTATCCGGTGGAGGATTCATGGGTGTTGCCGTGCATCGGATCGCACTGCCAGATCACCTGATGACCGGCGGCCTGGACCTTCTCGATGATGGCGGGCAACACATCGCGGACCTTCTGGTTGCCCATCCGGCTGATCAGGGTCAGCCGGCCCGCCTCGTTGCGCGGATCGAGGCGTTCGACGTATTCGACGGCCAGCTCCGGGGAGGTCGTCGGTCCGATCTTGATGCCGATGGGGTTGGCGATCACCTCGGCCAGCGCGACGTGCGCACCGTCGATCTGCCGGGTGCGCTCCCCGATCCACAGGTAGTGCGCGGACAGGTCGTAGAGCTTGGGTGCCGACGGTTCGGCCACCGGCTCGGCCGGGTCGGCGGTATCCATCCGCAGCATGGCCCGTTCGTAATCCAGCACCAACGCCTCATGGCTGGCGTAGATCTCGGCGGTGTCCAGGTTGCGGTCGTTGACACCGCAGGCGCTCATGAACCGCAGACCGCGGTCGATCTCCCCGGCCAGCGCCTCGTAGCGGGCACCCGCCGGAGAGGTACGGACGAACTCGCGATTCCAGTCGTGCACGGCCTGCAGCGAGGCCATCCCCGAGGAGGTCAGCGCGCGCACCAGATTCATCGCGGCGCTGGCGTTGGCGTAGGCGCGCACCAGCCGGGAGGCATCGTGCTGGCGCACCGCGTCGTCGGGGGCGAATCCGTTGATCATGTCGCCGCGGTAGGACTTCAGCCCCAGCGCATCGGTATCCGAGGAACGCGGTTTGGCGTACTGTCCGGCGATGCGGGCCACCTTGACCACCGGCATGCTGGCGCCGTAGGTCAGCACCACGGCCATCTGCAGCAGCGTGCGGATGTTGGCCCGGATATGCGGTTCGGTGTTGTCGACGAAGGTCTCGGCGCAGTCCCCGCCCTGCAGCAGGAAGGCCTCACCGCGGGCGACCGCGGCCAGCTGGGTCTTGAGCTTCTCGACCTCGGTGGGCACCGTGATCGGCGGCACGCTCTCCAGCACGGTGCGCATGGCCTTGGCCTGACCGGCATCCCAGCTCGGCTGCTGCAGTGCCGGCTTGGCCAGCGCGGCGTCGAGCCGTTGCCGCAGGTCCCCTGGCAGCGGTGGGAGGTCCGGCAGCTGATCGATGGGCACGTCGACGGTCCAGTTCACCGCTCCATGGTAGCGGTGACCGAAATCCGTTCGGACCGGCCATACCTGCAGCTCAGGCGGCCCCCACCGGCGGGCGTGATCAGCCGCCCGAGCGTGCCGCCCAGGCCCCGTCGTCGGTCATCAGCTCGTAGCGCCGCAAGTTGTGCCGCGCATCGACCAGCGCATCGTGGGCATCGCGCGGTCGCGGTGGCATACGCGGTGAGCCCCGCTCCTCCCAGAACTGGCGCAGCTCCCTGGTGAATCGCGGGATCGCCGGCGGCAGGTCGGTCATCGGACCCCACAGCTGGCACAGCACCACATGGTCGTAGGCCCCCACCCATGCCCACAGCTCGATGGGTTCGTCACCATCGATATCGAAGAAGTCCTCCAGCTCACTACGGATCTGGCGGCGCGAGCGCCACAGCTTCGACGACGGTGACGGCAACTTGGGCAGCACGTTCTTGCGCACCCAGCTGCCGGCCCGATCGGGGTCGAATTCGGTTGATATGGCGTAATACTCGCGACCGTCCTCGGCGGCCACCCCGATCGAGATCAACTCGATGGTGCGGCCGTCGTCGATGAACTCGGTGTCGTAGAAATAGCGCATCTCAGGCCGCTCCCTGGCTGGGCGCCGGAGCGGCGTGGATCTCGCGGTCCAATTCTTCGTTGACCAGCGTGTCGTCGGGGAAATGCGGCTCCCCGGCCACCACGTGCTGGACCCACAATTTGGCCTGCACCACGGGCCTGCGCAGGCGCCGCTCCCGTTCCAGCGCCTTGTGCATCTTGCGCGGCCTGCTCGTGTAGCGCCACCGGGCCCACGGCGCGTGCGGTCGCGACAGCCGGATCGCCCCGACGAACAGCAGCGGGGTGATGAACATGCCGACCAGACCGGTCCACACCTTGCCCTTGAGCAGCACCACCACCGCCAGCGCCAGGGTGAGCACCGCGGACACGATCACCGCGATTCGCGCCTCGATGGAGTCGTCGGACTCCCAGATGTCGATATCGAAGAAGGACAGCGGGCTGAACCCGAGCACCAGCAGCCCGGCCACCGCGATGGCCACGAACACCGCGTCCACCGAGGTCCGGCCGTCCTCGGACCAGTACACGTCCTGCAGGTGCAGGATCAGTGCGAACTCGTCGAGCACCAGCGCCGCGCCGATACCGAAAAAGACTGCCGCGACGGTGAACTCCACCACTCCCCCGTTGACGGCAAGGGTCACCATCGCCACTCCGGAGACCATCACCAGGATGATGCCGATCACCACGTGATGCAGATGCACACCCCCGCCGACCGAAAGATTGCGCGGTTGCCACCATTTGCGCGGCCCGTCGGTGCTCGGATGACTCCTGATGTATCGCACCACCAGACGGGTCACGACGAACGTCAGGATGAAGGCGATCAGGCAGCAGAGCAGCGGAAGACGGTCAGCCGGGACGAAGTCCAGCTGCAGATTCGGGGACACGGCGTTCGAATTTACGCCGGTCCAGCGAATTCGCGGGGTATCGGCGGACCTGTCACGTCCAGCGCGTCGCCGCGCACCGATAGGCTTGACGGCGACATGAGGATTCAGCGGTCGCCCGATGGGGGCAGTGTGCTCGGGCGGACCGGGGTCGTTCGGGCCCTCGGCAGCGTGTGGGCGTGGCGGCTGTTCCAGCTGGTGACGCTGGCCGCGCTGGGCTGGGTGGGCTGGCGCCTGCTCGGCGAATCCAGCTACCGCATCGATATCGATGTCTATCGCCTCGGCGGGCGGGCCTGGCTGGACGGCGTGCCGCTCTATGCCGACAGCACCGAATTCCAGACCCAGGCCGGGATCGACCTGCCGTTCACCTACCCACCGCTGTCGGCTGTCGCCTTCGCGCCGTTCGCGTGGTTGTCACTGCCTGCGGCCAGCGCCGCCATCACCGCGACCACCATGGTGTTGCTGGTGGTCTCCACGACGATCGTGCTGACCCGGCTGCGGGTGGGTGACAGCTGGCATCGCCGGGCCTGGCTGGCCGGTGCGCTGGTGGCGCCCGCGGTGGTGTTCGCCGAACCGTTGCGGGCAAATCTGGAATTCGGTCAGATCAACGTGGTGCTCATGACGCTGGTGATCGCCGATTGCGTACCGCGGCGCACACCGTGGCCGCGTGGGCTGCTGCTGGGGATCGCCATCGCGGTGAAGCTCACCCCGGCGGTCTTCCTGCTGTACTTCCTGTTACGCCGCGATATGCGGGCGGTGCTGGTGACGACGGCCTCCGCGGTGGGGGCGACGCTGCTGGGATTCGCGCTGGCCTGGCGAGATTCCTGGGTGTACTGGTTCCAGACGCTGGGCGATACCGACCGGATCGGCTCGGCGACGCTGAACACCAACCAGAACATCTCCGGGATGCTGGCCCGGTTCGGCGTCGGCGAGGACACCCGTTTCCTGCTGTGGGTCGGGCTGTGCTTCGTGGTGCTGGGCCTGACGGTCTGGGCGACCCACCGCGCGGTGCGGGCCGACGCGCACGGAGATGCCGCGGTGCTGGGACTCATCTGCGTGGCGATGTTCGGGCTGGCGGTCTCGCCGGTGTCCTGGTCGCACCACTGGGTCTGGGTGTTGCCCACGGTGCTGGTGACCGCCGTCGTCGGCTATCGCACCCGCACCGTCGCACTGCTCGTGGTCGCGGCGATCGGCATCGCGCTGACGGTGTGGACCCCGATCACGCTGATGCCGGCACACAACGAGACATCGGTCTCGCCCTGGCTGCGGGTCGTCGGCGGGTCCTACCTGTGGTGGGCGCTGGCGGTGATCGTGGTGGTCGGCGCGGTGGCCCCGCGGCTGTCCCGGCGCGACGAGACGTCCGCCGCACCCGCCGACACCGAGATCGCCGCGGCGAGCTGACGATCGGCTATCCGGCCTTCGCGGTCACCGCGGGTTTGGTCTGCACGTCGACAGACTCGGCCTGCTCCTTGACATCCGCGGCGTAGAGGTCGACGTACTCCTGACCGCCGAGACGCATGAGCTCGTACATCACCTCGTCGATGACGGCCCGCTCGATGAAGCGATTACCGGCCAATCCCTCGAATCGGCTGAAATCCATCGGCTTGCCGAACCGGATCTCGACGCGGCCGAAATGCCACATCTTGGATCCGGGCGGGTTGACGACATCGGTGCCGACCATGGCCACCGGGATGACGGGGATGCCGCTTTCGAGCGCGACCCGGGCCAGTCCGGTCTTGCCCTTGTAGAGCCGGCCGTCCGGAGAGCGGGTGCCCTCGGGATACATGCCCAGCAGCTTGCCTTCACCGAGGATTCGCTGTGCGGTCGTCAGCGCGGCCTGCGCGGAGTCGGCATCGGTGCGGTCGATGGGTACTTGGCCGGTCGAGGAGTAGAAGAATTTGGTCAGCTTGCCCTTGAGCCCGGTGCCGGTGAAGTACTCGGCCTTCGCCAGGAAGGTGATGCGTCGCTTGACCACCAGCGGCAGATAGAAGCTGTCTGCGACGGCCAGGTGGTTACTGGCCAGGATCACCGCGCCGGAGTCCGGAACGTACTCCAGCCCTTGCACTTTGGGACGTCCCAAAAAGGACAGCAACGGGCCCATCAAGATGTACTTGTACAACCAGAACCACATGAGCCCTCCTGCAGCGGCGCCCCACCAGGACGGGGCCGGATCGGACCAACTCTACCCAGCCGAAGTGAGTGCGACCACACCACAGTCGCAGCGCCACCCGTCAGTCGTCGAGCGTCACCGGGATCTGCTCGTAACGCCCGCTCGGCCGGTCCCCCGGCTCGGGCGGCGGTGGGGGCACATCGGTGGTCGGCCCGGTTTCGGCGACCATCGCGCGGATCACCGTCAGCAGGGCCACGCTGTGATCGGCGATCACCGACAGCAGCGGATGCTGCTCGCCGTTGATCAGCGCCGCCAACGCGCACACCGGACACCACACCTGCTGACAGGCACCCGCGCCGGCGCCCTCGGCGGCGGCCCTGGCGGCCATGATCCGCACTGCGGGATCGAGCTTGTCCAGGATCACCTGGGCCAGCTGGCGCAGTTCGGGCGGGATATCCGAATGGGTGGGGCTCACGTCGGCCACACCTCCGGATTGGGTCGAAAACGCACGGTCAGCACGCCGGCCCGCAGATTCGCATCGATCACGACGCAGCGCCGCAACACGGAAGCCAGTCGCACCCGACGCCGCATACCCCCGGAGCCGATCACAAGGTCATCATCGACCCGGCCCAGCCGCAGCGCGCCGGGATCGACCTGCGGCAACTCTAACCGCATTCGATAGACGGCCTCCAGGCCGGACCCCGACTCGCGGTCGACCACCGGCCGCAGCGGTCCCGGCGGTGCCGAGCCATCGCGGCGACGCGCCGCGTCGAGCAGCTCGCCGAGTGCCTTGGGCCCGATCGGCTCACCGGCCAGATGCGGGACCAGCACCAGTGCGACATCGCCGATCGAGCGTTCCAGGTCGTCGAGCACACCACGTTGCTCGGCGATCCGCTCGGTGTACCAGTCGAAGGCCGGGTGCGCGGGCAGATTCCGATACTCGTAGGAATCATCCTGCAGCAGAACTTGATTCACCAGCAGTTCGGTGACCTTCACCCCCATCAACGCCAGCGAGCCGAGCGTTCGGGCCGCCTCGGCGGCGACCACCCGCTCGGCGGTCAGCACCAGGTGTGCGCCGACGCGGGCATTGTCGGCGAGCAGTGTGGACAGGCGCTCGGTCCCCTCGGCGATCCGCTCCACCAGCATCAGCGTCGCCGCCGAGCCCAGGTCCGCCGGCGAGAGCGACAGCCTGCGGTGCCGGGGCCAGCTGCGCTCCAGATAGAGATTGAACGTCGCGGGCAGGGTCAGCATGCGCAACGCATCGGCGGTGGAGGCGCAGTCGACCACCACCTCGTCCCACTGCCCGGAGTCGGCCAATTCGGCGACCTCGTGCAGGCCGAGCACCTCCTGAATCCCCGGCAGAGCCGAAAGCTCTTCCGGGGCAAGGCTTCCCAGATCGGAATGTGGGAATCTGCCGGCCAGCACGCCGACGATCTCCCGCCACCGCGTCTCCAGCAGCGACAGGGTGTCCAACGCCAGCGCGTCGAGAGAGCCGCCCACATCGGCGGGCCCGGCGTCCAGATCGGTCAGGACGCGCGTGGGTGTGCGCGAGCCGGTCGGTTCGACGGCAACACCCAGCACATCTCCGGTGGAGTGCGCCTGATCGGTGGACACGATCAGCACCCGCGCCCCGCTTCGGGCAGCACGCACCGCGGTGGCCGTGGCCAACGTCGACTTGCCTACCCCTCCCTTGCCGACGAAAAGGCAGATCCGGGCGGGCTCGGCTGTGCCATCTGCACTCAGCTCACTGCCACCTCTACTCGCTTCTTGAGGTCCTTGAGCGCGGTGTCGGTGAGGCGCCGCTCGGCCTTGCGCTTGAGCAGACCGATCATCGGGATCATCAGGTCGACGGACAACTCATAGGTCACATCGGTACCAGAATCCTTGGGAGACAGTCGGTATGCGCCTTCCAGCGCGCGCAACAACGAGCTCGACACCAGCGTCCAGGTGACGGATGTGCGATCGGCGGGCCACTGATAGGTGAGCACCATGGTGTCCTTGAGCACCGCGGCGTCGAGCACCAGCCGGGCCGTCTTGGGGTTGCCGGCGTCGTCGCGCTCGAGCACCTCGGCTTCCTTGTACTCGGCAACCCACTCCGGGTAGGAGCCGATATCTGCGATGACGTCCATCACCGTCGAGGGATCGGCCGCGATATGGATGGTCTGCGCCGTCTTCTCCGCCACGACCAGAAATCTACCCTCACCCACACAGGGGCGGCTCACTCCTCAGGCCAGCCGCGACACTCCCACCGGCCGGTTGGCCTCCAGCCGAGCCTTGACCTCGAAGGACATCTTCTTTCCCGCCACCCGGCGAGCATGGTTGAGCGCAGCGAGATTCATCCCGGCCAGCTCATGGCCGCTGACCCCGGTCGGCTCGGCGTGCAGGAAATAGTGCAGCAGAACGCCGTCCATCATGGGCTCCAGCCAGACCTCCATGGTGCCGGTCAGTGCGCCCGCCACCGTCCAGCGTTGACCTGCGGGCCCGCGATCCTCGACCACGGTGAGCGCCAGATCCGGCCACCACCGCCGCCAACTGGACACGTCGGCGACGGCGCGGCCGACCTCGGCGGGATCGGCACACACAAAGGTCTCATCGGCGATCTGCACGCTGTTCATGGCCACCTAGCTTCACATACGCCCTGCCGCAGGTGTGACACAGGCGACTAGGCTTACCGGCTAGTAACCACCCCTCCCAGGACCCGAGGTGCCCAGAATCGTGCGTGAGTTCTCCGTTCCGGCTTCGTTCGAGATCGCCGAATACGACAGCGTCGTCAGCTCGGTGTACACCCATGAACGCGACGATCCCGACCACGTCATCCTGCAACGACAGGTCGACGGTGTCTGGACCGACGTCACCTGTGCCCAGGCCGCGCAGCAGATCCGGTCGGTAGCGCTGGGACTGCTCGCCAACGATGTCGCCCCGGGTGATCGGGTGGCCATCCTGTCCGCCACCCGGTACGAGTGGGCGATCATCGATTTCGCGATCCTGTCCGTTGGCGCGGTCACCGTCCCGATCTATGAGACCTCCTCACCCGAACAGATCAAGCACGTGCTCAAGGATTCGGGCGCGGTGCTGGTGATCGCCGAGACGGCGGCGCACGCCGAGCGCGTGGAACACCAGGCCGACGAACTGCCCGGGGTGCGCGCGGTGCTGCGCATCGACAATCCGGCTGCCCCTGCCCTGCAGGTCCTCGCCGAGGTGGGCAAGGATGTCGACCCCGGTCTACTGGACGCCCGCGTCGCCGCCATCAAGTCCAGCGATCCCGCCACCCTGATCTACACCTCGGGCACCACCGGTCTGCCCAAGGGTTGCCAGCTGACGCATTCCAATCTGCTCTACGAGATCCGCGGCGCCAAGGCCGCCTTTCCCACGCTGCTGCGCAAGGGCGAACGGCTGTTGGTGTTCCTGCCGCTGGCGCACGTATTGGCCCGCGCCATCACCATCGCCGCGTTCGCCAACAAGGTGACCCTCGGCTTCACCAGCGATATCAAGAATCTGGTGCCGATGTTCGGGGTGTTCAAACCGACGCTGGTGGTGTCGGTCCCGCGGGTGTTCGAGAAGGTCTACAACACCGCCGAGCAGAACGCGCGCAACGACGGCAAGGGCCGCATCTTCGAGATCGCCGCCGACACCGCCATCGAATTCAGCAAGGCCCAGGACAGCAGCGGCGGTCCCGGGTTGCTGTTGCGACTCAAGCACGCGGTGTTCGACAAGCTGGTCTACGGCAAGCTGCGCGCCGCGCTCGGCGGCGACTGCCATGCCGCCATCTCCGGCGGGGCACCGCTTGGCGCCCGGCTCGGGCATTTCTACCGCGGCGTCGGATTGACCATCTACGAGGGATACGGCCTCACCGAGAGCAGCGCCGCCGTCACCGCCAACCAGGTGGGCGACATGTTGGTCGGGTCGGTCGGAAAGCTGTTGCCCGGCAACAGCATGCGCCTGGCCGACGATGACGAGCTGCTGCTGAAGGGCGGGGTCGTCTTCAGCGGTTACTGGAACAACGAACAGGCCACCGCGGACGCCTTCACCGATGGCTGGTTCCACACCGGCGACCTGGGCGCCATCGACGCCAACGGGTTCCTGACGATCATCGGCCGCAAGAAGGAGATCATCGTCACCGCGGGTGGCAAGAACGTGGCACCCGCGGTGTTGGAGGACCGGCTGCGGGCCCATCCGCTGATCAGCCAGGCCATGGCGGTCGGCGATGCCCAACCGTTCATCGCCGCGCTGATCACCATCGATCCCGAGGCCTTCGAGGGGTGGAAGGAGCGCAACGGCAAGGGCGGGTCGGTCACCGTCGCCGACCTTGTCGAGGACCCGGACCTGGTCGCCGAGGTGGAGTCGGCCGTCAAGGATGCCAACCAGGTGGTCTCCAAGGCGGAGGCGATCCGGACCTTCCGCATCCTTCCGGTCGATTTCACCGAGGACACCGGTGAGCTGACGCCCACGCTGAAGGTCAAGCGCAAGGTGGTCGTCGAGAAGTTCGCCGCGCAGATCGCGGCGATCTACAGCCAGTAGTTCAGCCCAGGAAGCGAGTGAGCCGGGCGCCCTGGGTGCGCCACTGCCAGTTGGCCACCACCCAGTCGCGCCCGGCCGCGCCCATCCGGGCCGCGGTCCGCGGGTCGGCCAGCAGGTCGCCGACCGCGGTGGCGATGGCGTCCACATCGGTGCCGTCGACCACCCAGCCGGTCTCCCCGTCGCGCACCGTCTCGGGTGCGCCGCCGGACCGCCCCGCCACCACCGGCACCCCGCTGGCCGACGCCTCCAGGAAGACGATGCCGAGACCCTCGACATCCAGCCCGGCCCCGCGGGTGCGGCACGGCATGGCGAACACATCGGCCATCGCGTGATGGGCCGCCAGCTCGCCGGCGGGCACACCGCCGGTGAACACGACGTCCTCGGCGACGCCGGTGCGGTGCGCCAGCTTCTCCAGGTCCGCCCGGTACGGCCCGCCGCCGACGATCACCAGCGCCGCACCCGGCACCCGGCGGCGGATCCGGTCGAACGCGCGGATCAGCATGTCCTGGCCCTTGCGCGGTACCAGCCGCGACAGGCACAGCACCACCGGTCGATCGCCCAATCCGTAGCGCACCCGAAGCTCGGCGCGGGCGACGCTGTCGGGGGTGAACCGGTCGATGTCCACCCCTGGGGACAACCGCTCCAGACACGCACCGCGACCGAACGCGGCGGCGAACCGGCCACGGGTGTAGTCGCTGACGTAGGTGATCACGTCGGCGTCTTCCCCGATGCGGCGCAGCGCCGAACGCGCCACCGGGAGCATCGACCACCCCACCTCGTGGCCATGTGTGCTGGCCACGATGCGCCCGGCGCCGGCCCGGCGGGCCAGCGGTCCCAGCAGTGCCAGCGGGGCCGCCGCACCGAACCACACCGTGTCGATGGCGTGTTCGTCGATCAGGTCGCGCATCCGGTTGGCGACCGTCGGCTCGGGCAGCATCAGGGTGCTGCGGTGACGCACCACGCGATACCCGGCGTCTGCCGCCCGCCGGTCGTACTCGTCGCAGTCCTTCCATGTCGGCGCATACACCGTGAGGTCATGGGTGCCCGCGTGCAGCAGTTCGCCAACGAACGCCTCCAGGTAGGACTGGATCCCGCCGCGGCGCGGCGGAAAGTCGTTGGTCAGCAACAGGACCCGGGTCATCCGGCCCACGCTATCGGGTCATCCAGGCACGCCATTGCGCCACCACCTCGTCCAGATCGGTTCCCAGGGTCTCCCGCACGGCGGTGGCGGGGTCGGGATGCCCGGCCCCGCAGGCCCGCAGGTAGAGCGCTTTGAGCGCCGGGGCACCGTACCGCTCGGCGACGAACCGGCTGAACCACCAGGCCCGGTCATAGGCGTCCGAACGCGCCGGGCCGGCGGTCTGCAGGTCGGCGTCCGTCGGCAGCTGCGCCAGTCGCGCGCCGTCCGGCGGGGGCGGTTGAGCCGGGCGCCCGACGTAGTCGGCCACCCCCTCGGTCAGCCAGAGCGGAGCGTCGGCCACGGTCTGCGCGCGGGCCGCGTAGTGGAACAGTTCGTGGCGGACCACGATGCCCAGGGCGGTCGCGCCCATGTCGGCGGCGCCTGGAGCAAACACCATGCCGTCGGCGGTGGTGGCGGCCGCGATATCGGCACTGCCGTGGGCGAGCACCCGGAACTGCTCGTCGGATTCGGTCACCACGACCACGATCTGGCCAGGCCAGTCCGTCCCCCAGAATGCGGAGACGGCATCCACCGCGCCGGGAAGCTCGGCGGCGATCCGGTCGATCAAGGGCTGACTGCGCGCACCGCCGAGCCCGCGCAGAGCGCCGGTGCGGCCACCGGGCAGGGCGACGGTGGTGGTGACGGCCGTGCCTGCCGGCGTGTTCGTGGCGGGCGTCGCGGTGGTCGCCATCGTCGCATCGGAACCGGACACGGCCGTCGTCGAGGTGGTCTGGCAACCGGTGAGCAGTACCGCGGCGGCTATGCCGACAATGGCGGCTATGGCGGCTATGGCCACGTCGCTGCCGCTCAGGGCGACCTTCAGCGGATCAGTACCGGCGCACGTTGTGGATGGGTGCGTTGTTGACCGGGGCCACCACCACGGGCTGACCGAAGGTCGAGGCATGCACCATCATGCCGTTGCCGATGTAGATCCCGACATGCGAGGCATCGGAGTAGTAGGACACGACATCACCGGGCTGCATCTGGTCGGTCGAGACCGGTTGGCCACCGGCGGCCAGGGCGTAGCTGGAATGCGGCAGCGAGATACCGGCCTGCCCGAAGGCCCACTTCACCAGACCGGAGCAGTCGAAGGCCCCGGGGCCCTCAGCTCCCCACGAGTACGGCGAACCGAGGCGCGTCAACGCGGCCTGCACGGCGGCCGAGCCTCCGCCGGATCCCGGCGCGGCGGCCGGCGGGGCGATATCACCGGGCGGGATACCCGCGGGCGGTGCTGCCAGCACACCGGGATCGTCTGCGGGCAACGGTGCGGGCGGGGGCGGGACGACGCCCTCGGGCACCGGCGGGATCGCGGCAAGCGTCTCGCGCTGGGCCGGGGTCAGCCGCTCGTACTGCGACTTGACGATGGCGATCTCGACCTGCAGCTTGCTTTGCTTGGATTGCAGATCAGCGCGCACTGCGGCGGCCTGCTCTGCGGCGGTCTTGGCATCGGCGGCCGAGCGCGCCGAGGCGGATTCGGCCTGCGCGGCCAAGGCGCTGGTCTGCTTGAAGTTGTGCATCTGGGCCGACATCTCGGTGGCCATCACCCGCTGCACGGCAAGCTGGTCGATGAGCACCTGCGGCGAGCTCGCCGTCAGCATGGCGTCCAGCCCGTCGGTGCGACCACCCATGTACTGCGCGGCGGCGATGTTGTTGACCGAGGTCTGGAACTTTGCCAGGTCGGCCTTCGCCGCGTCGGCGGCGGCGAGGTCGGCGTTGTGCTTGTCCTCGGCGGCGGCCTGCGCAGCCAGCTTCTCGTCGAGATCGAGCTGGGCGGCGTGCATGTTCTCGGTGGCGATCTCGGCCTGATGGGACAGCTCATTGAGCTTTGCCAGCGCATCCTCGGCCGGGTCGGCGTTGACGCCGGTGGCCAGCGATCCACCCAGGATGGTCAGGCCCGCCAACGCACCGATGAGGGCTCGCTTAACGCCACGCTTACGCCGGTCCGACAAATCAGGCCTCAAGGTATTGCGTCCTTACAACTGCGAGTCAGCCGCGACGAACTACTGTTAGGTCTCGAACAGGTTACGAAACGGCATCGGGCTTGTCCAACGGAGGGCGTGAATTCGACAGGCGTCCGGGATTAAATTTTTGCTTCCCGTGGTTGATCACGTGTCATCACGCCACACCAGTTCTACCATCCGGAGGCCCTTGCCGACGGATCGGAACCAGCCGCAGCCGCGGCGCCAAACCGACATCGGCCAACACCTCCAGCGCCTGACGCTCGTCATCCAGCAAAGTTGCCGGAACTCCGAGCAACACGCTGACCACGCAGTCCTGGCAGCCCGGACCGCGCACGGCGCAGTCATCGCAGTCGATGGTCACCGAGCCGTGCCCGGGTACCTGTGCCGCACCGCTGAACTCCTCGAAATCCTCACCCATCGGGTGTGTCATGGCCGTCCGTCCTTCCCTGCGCCGGGTCGTCCGGCGATTCCCCCGCACCGTAACGGCGGGCACCGACACGCCCCGCCGGTCCAGCCCGCGCACGCGGCTGGGGATGTCACCGCCCACGGCTACCGTCGCCGATGTGCCGCAGCTGAGCTTCGCCGACCTCGACGGTCCGGCCGACGTTTGGGCCGACCCGCTTGCCGATCCGGAAGCCGGTATCGCACTGGCCGACACGACCTTCGTGGTGGTCGATCTGGAGACCACCGGCGGCAGCCGTGAGCACGACGCCATCACCGAGATCGGTGCGGTCAAGATTCGCGGCGGCGCGGTACTCGGGGAGCTGGCCACCCTGGTCGACCCCGATTGCGTCATCCCGCCGCAGATCGTCGAGCTGACCGGAATCACCACGGCGATGGTGCGCGACGCGCCGAAGATCCACACGGTGCTCCCGGCCTTCCTGGAGTTCTCCCGCGGCGCGGTCCTGGTCGCCCACAACGCCGGTTTCGACATCGGGTTCCTGCGGGCCGCCGCGCAACGACAGGGACTGCCCTGGCCGCAGCCACAGGTGCTGTGCACGGTCAAACTCGCCCGCCGGGTGCTGACCCGCGACGAGGCGCCCTCGGTCAAGCTCTCCGCGCTGGCCCGGCTGTTCGGCGCCTCGACCACGCCGACCCACCGGGCCCTCGATGACGCCCGCGCCACCGTCGACGTCCTGCACGGCCTGATCGAACGGGTCGGCAACCAGGGCGTGCACACCTACTCCGAACTGCGCGGCTACCTACCCGACAAGAGTGCGCCACAACGTCGCAAACGCCATCTGGCCCAAGACGTTCCGAGCAGTCCGGGGGTCTACCTGTTCCGCGGGCCGGCCGACGAGGTGCTCTACGTGGGCACGGCGGTCAACCTGCGCCGCCGGGTCGGCCAGTACTTCACCGGAGCCGATCCGCGCACCCGGATGAAGGAGATGGTCGCGCTGGCCACCCGCGTCGACCATGTGGAGTGCGCGCACCAGTTGGAGGCCGGGGTGCGCGAGCTGCGGCTGCTGGCGGCCCACGCGCCGCCCTACAACCGGCGGTCGAAATTCCCGCGCAAGTGGTGGTGGATCACCCTGACCGAGGAGGCGTTCCCCCGGTTGTCGGTGGTCCGCCGCCCGCGCAGCCCGCGCGCGCTGGGGCCGTTCACGGCGCGAGCCGACGCCGTCGACACCGCCGAGGTGCTGGCCCGCGGCGCCGGTCTGCGCACCTGCACCGCCCGGCTGTCCCGCAGCGCACAGCACCGCTGCGCCGAACGCGAGCTCTCCCCCTGCCCTGCCCCGCCCGGTGCGGATTTGGCCGGGTACGCCTCGGCCGCGCGCCGGGCGGCCGATCTGATCGACGGCGCCGACCACAGCGTCATCGCCCACGTCGTCGGACAGATCGAGGAATTGGCCGGCCAACACCGCTATGAGACCGCGGCCCGCTTACGCGATCACACCGCGACCGCGGTCGAGAAGATCGCCCGTGGCCAACAGTTGCGCGCCCTGGCCGACGTCGATCAGATCGTGGCGGCCCAGCCGGACGGCCAGGGCGGCTGGCACCTCGCGGTCATCCGGCACGGGCAGCTCGCCTCGGCCGGGTGCGCCCGCCGGGGTGTTCCGCCGATGCCGGTGGTGGACGCCATCACCGCTGCGGCACAGACGATCCTGGGCGAGGACGCGCCGCTGGGCGGTGCGTTGGTCGAGGAGACGGGGCTGATCGCCCGGTGGCTGACCACTCCCGGGGTGCGCATCGTGACCGCCGAGCCCGGCTACGCGTCACCGATCGGATCGGTGATGCACTGGGCCGGCTGGGCGGCCCGTGCGCGCACCGCGCAGCTGGCCAGCAGACCCGAGACCGATCTGCTCGACGACCGCTACGGCGTGCATCCGCCGCGCCGGGCGGACCGCGCTAGCTTGCGGCCTTCTGGGTGAAGCGCACCCAGTTGGCCAGCAGCCGCTCCGCTGCGCCCGAGTCGATCGACTCGGCGGCCCGGGCCAGCGCGGACTCCCAGGACGGTGTCCATTGCGCATCACTGGTCAGTCCGGCGTGGGCCACCATCGCGCCGGCGGCGTTGAGGATCACCGCATCGCGCACCGGGCCCTGGGCCCCGCCCAGCACCGCACGCACCGAGGCCGCGTTGGCCTCGGCATCGCCGCCGACGAGCTCGCTGAGATCGGCCCGCCGGAAACCGAACGCGGCGGGGTCCAGCGTCAGCCGGTCCACCGTGCCTGCCTGCACCCGCCAGATGGTGCTGGTGGTCGTCGTGGTGAGTTCGTCGAGACCGTCATCGCCGTGCACCACCAGCGCGCTGGCACCGCGGGCGGCGAAGACCCCGGCCATCACCTCGGCCAGATCGCCCCAGGCGCAACCGAACAGCCCGGCGCGCGGCGCGGCCGGGTTGGTCAGCGGACCGAGCAGGTTGAAGACCGTGGGCACGCCGATCTCGCGGCGCACCACCGAGGCATGCCGGTAGGACGGATGGAACTGCGGCGCGAAGGCGAAGGCGATACCGACCTCGGCGACGCTGCGGGCCACCTCGTCGGGTCCCAGGTCGATGCGCACGCCCAGCGCCTCGAGGGTGTCGGCGCCACCGGACAGCGACGAGGCGGCGCGGTTGCCGTGTTTGACCACCGGGATACCGGACGCCGCGGTGACGATGGAGGCCATGGTCGACAGGTTCACGGTGTTGGCGCCGTCGCCGCCGGTGCCGACGATGTCCACGGCCTCGGCCGCCCGGTCACCGATCAGTGCGGCCGGGATTCGGCGGGCATGCTTGAGCATGGTGTCGGCCAGTTCGGTCACTTCCGCCGACGTCGGTCGCTTCATCCGCATCGCCACCGCGAACCCGGAGATCTGCGCCGGGGTCGCCGAGCCGGTCATGATCTGGTCCATGGCCCATGCCGACTGGCCGCGCAACAGATCCTGATGCGTGGTGAGCCGACCCAGGATCAGGGGCCAGGTGATGTTCTCGGAGACGTTCTCAGCGGATGACACGCCGTGATGTTATCGCCCGTGCGCGCACCGTTATCCGGCCGTCACCAGTGGTGCACCGCCTCGGGTTTCTGCCCAATTCTGAACCCGGCTGGTGTTCGTCAACTACAAAGCGTCATACTTGCACCTGTGACGAGCGCTGTTGGGACCTCGGGGACCGCGATTACCTCCCGCGTACATTCGCTGAACAGGCCGAATATGGTCAGTGTCGGCACCATCGTGTGGCTTTCCAGTGAGCTGATGTTCTTCGCTGGTCTGTTCGCGATGTACTTCACCGCGCGGGCTCAGGCACAGGGTGTATGGCCGCCCGAGCCGACCGAGCTGAACCTGTGGTTGGCCGTACCGGTCACCGCGGTGCTGGTCGCCTCCTCCTTCACCTGCCAGATGGGTGTCTTCGCCGCCGAGCGGGGTGACGTCTTCGGGCTGCGCCGCTGGTACGTGATCACGCTCCTGATGGGCACGTTCTTCGTACTCGGCCAGGGCTACGAATACATCCACCTCGTCGAGCACGGCACCACGATCCCGGGCAGTGCGTACGGGTCGGTGTTCTATCTGGCCACCGGCTTCCACGGCCTGCACGTGATCGGCGGTCTGGTCGCCTTCATCTTCCTGCTGATCCGTACCCGGATGAGCAAGTTCACTCCCGCACAGGCCACCGCCGCGATCGTCGTGTCGTACTACTGGCACTTCGTCGACATCGTGTGGATCGCGCTGTTCGCAGTCATCTACTTCGTACGGTGACCGGCTCGCCGATGCGTCCGTTGACCTCAAAGATGAGAAGGGGATCGATGTCGTCCACCAAGTCCCGCCGTCGGTTTCGACGCCGTGTGTCGGCAGCGCTGCTGCTGCTGCTCGGGTTGTCGGCAGCCGGTGTAGTCGCCGCAACGCTGACGCCGACACCTCAGGTGGCGGTGGCCGACGAATCGCAGTCGGCGCTGCTGCGCACCGGTAAGCAGCTGTTCGACACCTCGTGCATCAGCTGCCACGGCGCGAACCTGCAGGGTGTCACCGACCGCGGTCCCAGCCTGATCGGCACCGGTGAGGCGGCCGTGTACTTCCAGGTCTCCACCGGCCGGATGCCCGCGATGCGCGGCGAGGCGCAGGCCCCGCGCAAGGATCCGGTCTTCGACGAGCATCAGATCGACGCACTGGGCGCCTACGTCCAGGCCAACGGTGGCGGGCCGATCGTCCCGCGGGAGGCCAACGGCCAGATCGCCGATGAGTCCCTGCTGGCCGGCGACGTCGCCCGCGGCGGCGACCTGTTCCGGTTGAACTGCGCCTCCTGCCACAACTTCACCGGCAAGGGCGGAGCCCTGTCCTCCGGTAAGTACGCCCCGGACCTCGGTGAGGCCGCGAAGGTCCCCGCGCAGGTGTACACCGCGATGCTCACCGGACCCCAGAACATGCCGAAGTTCTCGGATCGTCAGCTCACCCCCGAGGAAAAGGCCGACATCGTCACCTATGTGGTCGAGGCGGCCAACACCCCGGATCCCGGCGGCTACGGTCTCGGCGGCTTCGGCCCCACCACTGAAGGCATGGCCATCTGGATCATCGGGATCGTGGCCGCAGTCGGCATCACGATGTGGATCGGAGCTCGTGCATGAGCGCGAACATCAAGGGTAGCGACACCTCGGGCGGGCCGGTCCCCGGTCAGCCCAGTGACGAGGAACTGGCGAAGATGTCCCGCGAGGAGCTGCTCGAACTGGGCGGCAAACTCGACGGTGTCGAGATCGTCTACAAGGAGCCGCGCTGGCCGGTCGAGGGAACCAAGGCCGAGAAGCGCGCCTCGCGCACCGTCGCCTACTGGTTGTTGCTCGGCGGTTTCTCCGGGCTGGCCCTGCTGCT
Source organism: Mycobacterium sp. VKM Ac-1816D (assembly GCF_000416385.1). Taxonomy (NCBI): domain Bacteria; kingdom Bacillati; phylum Actinomycetota; class Actinomycetes; order Mycobacteriales; family Mycobacteriaceae; genus Mycobacterium; species Mycobacterium sp. VKM Ac-1816D. The sequence goes on along the minus strand of NZ_AOHQ01000110.1, from coordinate 50,359 downwards.
GGTCTTCCTCTTCTGGCCGTGGGAGTACGTCCCCTACGGTGGCGAGGGCGAACGCCTCTACACGCTGGCCACCCCGCTCTACGGCCTGACCTTCGGTCTGTCGATCCTGGCCATCGGTGTCGGCGCGGTGCTCTTCCAGAAGAAGTTCATCCCCGAAGAGATCACCATCCAGGACCGCCATGACGGCGCGTCGGCGGAAATCCACCGCAAGACCATCGTCGCGAACCTGACCGATGCGCTCGAGGGTTCGACGATCAAGCGTCGCAAGCTGATCGGCCTGTCGGCCGGTATCGGCCTGGGCGCCTTCGGCCTGGGCACCCTGGTGGCCTTCATGGGCGGCCTGATCAAGAACCCGTGGAAGCCGGTCGTGCCGACCGCCGAGGGCAAGAAGGCCGTGCTGTGGACCTCCGGCTGGACCCCGCGCTACGAGGGCGAGACGATCTACGTGGCCCGCGCGACCGGTCTGCCCGGCGAGTCGGCGTTCGTCAAGATGCGTCCCGAGGACATCGACGCCGGCGGCATGGAGACCGTGTTCCCGTGGCGTGAGTCCGACGGCGACGGCACCACCGTCGAGTCGTCGCACCACCTGTTCGAGATCGCCATGGGCGTGCGCAACCCGGTGATGCTCATCCGCATCAAGCCCCAGGACATGCCGCGCGTGGTCAAGCGTCAGGGCCAGGAGAGCTTCAACTTCGGTGAGCTGTTCGCCTACACGAAGGTCTGCTCGCACCTGGGCTGCCCGTCATCGCTGTACGAGCAGCAGACCTACCGGATCCTGTGCCCGTGCCACCAGTCGCAGTTCGACGCGCTGCACTTCGCGCGCCCGATCTTCGGCCCCGCTGCCCGAGCCTTGGCGCAGCTGCCCATTACCATCGACAAGGACGGCTATCTGGTCGCCAACGGCGACTTCATCGAACCCGTCGGACCGGCATTCTGGGAGCGGAAATCATGAGTCCCAAGCTCGCTGATATCGCAGCCGCACAAGGTGATGCGATCGATTCCCGCTATCACCCCTCGGAGGCGGTGCGGCGCGGAGTCCTGAACAAGGTCTTCCCCACCCACTGGTCGTTCCTGCTGGGTGAGATCGCGCTGTACAGCTTCATCATCCTGTTGATCACCGGTGTGTGGTTGACGCTGTTCTTCGATCCGTCGATGGCACACGTCACCTATGACGGCGTCTACCAGCCGCTGCGCGGTATCCAGATGTCACGGGCCTACGAATCGGCCCTGGAGATCAGCTTCGAGGTCCGCGGCGGCCTGTTCGTGCGACAGGTCCACCACTGGGCGGCCCTGCTGTTCGCGGCGTCGATCATGGTGCACCTGGCGCGCATCTTCTTCACCGGTGCCTTCCGTAGGCCACGCGAGGCCAACTGGGTCATCGGCTCGCTGCTGCTGATCCTGGCGATGTTCGAGGGTTACTTCGGCTACTCGCTGCCCGACGACCTGCTCTCCGGCACCGGCCTGCGCGCCGCGTTCTCCTCGATCACCCTCGGTATGCCGGTCATCGGAACCTGGCTGCACTGGGCGCTCTTCGGCGGCGACTTCCCCGGCGAGATCATCATCCCGCGCCTGTACGCACTGCACATCCTGCTGATCCCGGGCATCATGCTCGCGCTCATCGGCGTGCACATGGCGCTGGTGTGGTTCCAGAAGCACACCCAGTTCCCCGGCCCCGGCCGTACCGAGAAGAATGTCGTCGGCGTGCGCGTCATGCCGGTGTTCGCGGTCAAGTCGGGCGCCTTCTTCGCCATGATCACCGGTCTGCTGGGCCTGATGGGCGGTCTGCTGCAGATCAACCCGATCTGGGTGCTCGGCCCGTACAAGCCCTCGCAGATCTCGGCGGGTAGCCAGCCGGACTTCTACATGATGTGGACCGACGGTCTGGCCCGTACCTGGCCGGCGTGGGAGTTCTACATCGGCAACTACACCATCCCGCAGTCGGTGTGGGTCGCCATGGGCATGGGCCTGGTCTTCGTGCTGCTGATGGCCTACCCCTTCATCGAGAAGAAGCTCACCGGCGACGATGCGCACCACAATCTGTTGCAGCGTCCGCGTGACGCTCCGACACGGACCGCAGTGGGCGCCGCGGCGATCTCGTTCTACATCCTGCTGACCTTCATGTGCATGAACGACATCATCGCGCTGAAGTTCCACATCTCGCTGAACGCGACCACGTGGATCGGCCGTATCGGCATGGTCGTGCTGCCGATGATCGTCTACTACATCACCTACCGGTGGGCGATCAGCCTGCAGCGCAGTGACCGTGCGGTGCTTGAGCACGGTATCGAGACGGGCATCATCACCCGTCTGCCGCACGGCGCCTACATCGAGCTGCACCAGCCGCTCGGCCCGGTCGACGAGCATGGACACCCGATTCCGCTGGAATACCAGGGTGCCGCGCTGCCGAAGCGGATGAACAAGCTCGGGTCCGCCGGTTCGCCGGGTACCGGTAGCTTCCTCAAGGCCGATCCGATCGAAGAGCACGAGGCGCTGACCGAGGCGGCTCACGCCGCCGAGCACAAGGCGCTGGCGGTGCTCAGCAAGAGCCAGGGCACCAATGGCTCGAACGGCCATGGCTCCAACGGAAACGGCTCCAACGGGCACCACTAGAGATCGACCGACAGAGGCCCGCGCAGTCTTGGCTGCGCGGGCCTTTTTCGTGCTCCACTCCCCTACCCCGGTGGTTAGTCTGAGGCTCATGTCCGTCGACCCGCCATGGGAGCCACCCCTGTCCGGCTCCGAGGAACAACATCTGCTGGGCGCTCTGGACCGGCTGCGGTCCACGTTCCGGTGGAAGGCCGACGGCCTGGACGCCGCGGGGCTGGCCACCCGGATCGGGGCCTCCACACTCACTCTCGGCGGATTGCTCAAACACCTGGCACGTGCCGAGGCGCAGCGATTCGGCCCCGGTCTGGACGATTCCGCCATGGGCGAGCCCTGGGACAGCGTTTATCAGGACGAAGCCGACTGGGATGCCGACCCGGACTGGGATTTCACCTCCGCCGCCCAAGACTCCCCCGCCCGGCTGTACGCGCTGTGGGACGACACCGTCGCGCGGTCGAGGACCAGGCTCGCGGCGGCGCTGGCCGACGGCGGCCTTGACCAACCGGTGAACATCGTCTGGTCCGACGGTCGCCGGGCGAGCCTGCGCCGCAGCGTGTGCGATCTGATCGAGGAGTACGGCAGGCATACCGGGCATGCCGATCTGCTGCGGGAGGCGGTCGACGGCCTGGTCGGCGAGGATCCACCGCAGGATTGGCGCCCGAGCACCGGTTAGCCCTGCCTACCTGTATCGGCCTACGTGTGTTCAGTCAGAACAGCACCGTCCGCGTCGACACGGCATTCACGTAGGTCCGCCGGCCCCAATCCCCTACCCCAGTTCAGCTTCGGCGGCCAACCCACCGTTACGACTGACGCCAGGGAGACGCCCGTCGGCTCCCGAAACAAACCTCAGGCGGCGGGTGTGCCCAGCCCCAGCACCGCGCGCAGCTCGCGCAGGAAGAACCACGGCAGCACAGGCATGGCGAGGGTGACCAGCCCGGCGATGATGAAGAGCGCGATCGCACCCGTCTCGTTGTCGCCGGCCAGTAGATAGGTCGCCACGGCCACCGCGAGGGTGCCCGCGCCGACGGCGGCGAGCACGCCCGCTGTGCAGCGCAGATAGACCTGTTCCACGACCGCGGGCAGTGCACCGGCACGCACGGCGGGCTCGCTACCGACGACCGGCGTCTCGGCGGCGCGTCGGCGACCGGGACGGGGCGTGATCGCGGCGATGTCCTCGGACACCGACCCCCCGGCCGGGGTGAAGCTGCGCACCGGCCGCTCGCTGCTCTGCTTACGGGCCCGGACCAGCAGGGGGATCGCCACCGCGATGACCACGGCGGACACCCCGATGACGGTGTAGAGGACCCAGGGTGTCTGCGAACCGGAGGCCTCGGCGAGCTCGGCGCGCACCGTGCCGCGCCCACTGCCCAGGTCGACGAGGCGCACCACCGCCGCGACGGACACACCGAGGGCGGCCAGCCACACCGCGGCGCACACGCCGAGCAGGATGCGGTCGAGGTCGGGCGGGCCCGAAAGCGTCCGCGATGTCCTTGGTGTCGTGATATCCGGCATCAGCAGCTCGTCTGCGCGGCGTTGCCGGTGTTGGACGACAGGACTGTCCCGTCGCTGGTGGTGATGGAGCAATTCAGCCGGCTCACCAGGAACAGACTGGACGCTTGCACCGAGCCCACCTCCGACTGCGATATCGGGGTCACCGTCAGTGACCAGGGAATGTAGACATTGCGCTGGGTGCGGCTGCGGCCCGACGCGTCGATATAGGTCACGGTGATGATGTCACCGGGAGCCTTGGTGCCGGTCACCGTGTAGGTGACCTGCCGCGGTCCCGCGGGCCGCGTCGTCGTCGGTGGTGGCGGGGGCGGGGCCTCGCTGGTGGCCGGCGGCGGCGCGGGCTCCTCGGCCGGCGGCGGCGGAGGCGGGGGCGGCGGCTCCTGGGTCACCGTCACCGTTTCCGGCGGCGGAGGCGGCGGTGCCTCGGTGGTCGGAGGCGGCGGGGGTGGCGGCGGAGGCGTGGTCGTGGTGATCGCGTCCTGCACCGGCGGCGCCGTCGTGGTGGACGTCGTGGGATTAGCCATGTTGTCGCTGTCGGTACGCGTTACCAGCAGGGCGACGGAGGCGACCAGGGAGATCGCGGCGACGATGGCCACGACACCGACCACCCACGGCCAGCGCGGCGGCCGGTCGTCCTCGGGTTCCAGCGGCGCATAGTTGTCGTAGTCGTAGAGCGCCGGATCCGGCGGCACGTACGGGGCGCTGACGAACTGTTCGGATTCTGGGGCGGAGTATGCCCGCGAATGGATATCGGTCTCGTCGGACCGGGACTTCTTATCCCTGTCCCCGCCCGAAGACTCCGGTCCTGACGGCCCGCTCATCTGCAACTAAACCTCGGCCTATCCATCTCGACTGCTGCCTCGGCAAGATTACCCAACACCGCGACCATCCGGACCGGGCCGACACGGTACGCCGACGAACTGACGCACGGTTGTGACCTGGCCGAAGGTGGGGTCAGTGCTTCTCGGGGCCGGTGTAGTACTCGAAGACCAGGCCGGCGGCAGACGCCAGCACGAAGCAGATGCCCGCGACGATCAGCCACGGCAGCCACAGCGCCGCACCGACGGCGGCGGTCGAGAAGGACAGCGCGATCAGGATGGGCCACCAGCTGTGCGGGCTGTAGAAGCCCAACTCGCCGGCGCCGTCACTTATCTCGGCGTCTTCGTAGTCCTCGGGCCGGGTGTCCAGGCGCCGTGCCACGAAGCGGAAGAAGGTGCCGGTGATGAGTGTCAGACCGGTGGACAGCACCAGCGCGGTGGTACCCGCCCACTCGATGCCACCGGTGGCGAACAGCGCGGTCAGCACTGCGTACACCACTGCGGCCAGCACAAAGAATCCGGTCAGGAACTCGAACAGCCTGGCTTCGATATGCATGCGTGGTCCTTACTTGCTCGCCTGCGCGGGGGCGCCGACCTGCTCACCGCGGCGGGTGTCGAACGGGAAGGTGGTGGTGGCCAGCGGGTCCTGACCGATGGCCTGCAACGCCTGGGCGTTGGTGGCCTCCGGGTTGGCCTCGCGATACTCAAGGTAGGCCTTGAAGTCGTTGGGCTCCACGACACGAACCTCGAAGTTCATCATCGCGTGGTAGGTGCCGCACATCTCGGTGCAGCGCCCGACGAAGGCACCGGTCTGCTCGATCTCGCTGACCTGGAACACGTTGTCGGAGTTGTTCTCCTTGGGGTTGGGCAGCACGTCCCTCTTGAACAGGAACTCCGGCACCCAGAAACCGTGGATCACGTCGGCCGAAGCGATGACGAACTCGATGCGCTTGCCCTTGGGCAACACCAGGACCGGGATCTCGTTGCTGGTACCGAGCGTCTCGATCTTGTTGAAGTTCAGGTAGCTGCGATCTTCGCTGTTCTTGCCCGCCAGCGGTCCGACCCGCTCGATACCGTGCTCGTCGACGCCCTCGGGCACCGAACGCATGGCTTCCTTGCGCTCGTTGTCGACGCCGTCGTAGGCCAGCGTGCCGTCGGCGAAGTCGACCTTCTGGTAGCCGAACTTCCAGTTCCACTGGAAGGCGGTGACGTCGACGACGACCTCGGGATTGGGATCCTTGTGCAGCATCCGCTCCTGCACCACCACGGTGAAGTAGAAGAGCACCGAGATGATCAGGAACGGCACGACGGTGAGCACGAGCTCAAGGGGCATGTTGTAGCCGAACTGACGGGGCAGTTCGGTATCGGTCGCCTTCTTGCGGTGGAAGACGCTGGTCCAGAAGATCAGCGCCCACACGATGCCGCCCACGACGAACGAGGCGATGACCGACCACACCCACAGGTCGCGGTTCAACCGCGCCTCCGGGGTGATGCCCTGCGGCCAGCCGAGTCCGAAGATCTCCTGGTAGCTGCAGCCGCTCAGCAGGATGGCCGTACCACCCAAAACCAATGACAACGCCACCAAACGAACCCCGCGAGCGGTCACGTTGGCGCCTCCTAGATGAAGTCGGTGAACCGCAGTGCGGTCGGTCAAACTTGGCGAATACTACGCAGCGTAGACCACGCCCGCCGGGTCGAGCGAAGCGACCGCACGATTCGGCATACTGGCGCGGTGTGCGGACTGCTGGCGTATCTGACCGACCCGACCGTTCAGACCACTCCGATGCTGGTCGAAGCGGTTTCGGGGGCCTCGCATCTGATGCGTCACCGTGGCCCCGACGAACCGGGAACATGGTCCGACGAGGATGTCGTGTTGGGTTTCAACCGACTGTCGATCATCGATATCGCGCACAGTCATCAGCCGCTGCGCTGGGGGCCCGCCGAGGCCCCCGATCGCTACGCGCTGGTGTTCAACGGCGAGATCTACAACTACCTGGAGTTGCGGGAGGCGCTGCGCGAGGAGTTCGGCGCGGTCTTCCACACCGACGGTGACGGTGAGGCGATCGTCGCGGGCTTCCATTACTGGGGCACCGATGTGCTGAATCGGCTGCGCGGCATGTTCGCCTTCGCGCTCTGGGACACCCAGACCGCCGAGCTGCTGTGCGCCCGTGATCCGTTCGGCATCAAACCCCTCTACATGTCCACCGGGCCGGGCGGGACGGTCGTCGGCAGCGAGAAGAAGTGCCTTATCGACCTCGCCCCGACGGCCGGGCTGGATCTCGATATCGACGATCGCGCCGTGCAGCACTACACCGTGCTGCAGTACGTCCCCGAGCCCGAGACGCTGCATCGCGGGATCCGTCGGCTCGAGTCGGGCAGCTACGCCGTCATCCGGCCCGGCCGGGCGCCGGTGGTCAGCCGCTACTTCCGCCCGCGGTTCGCCGCGGTGCCCTTCGTCGACGGCGCCGAGCAGGCCCGCTACGACGAGATCACCGCGGTGCTCGAGGACTCCGTCGCCAAGCACATGCGCGCCGATGTGACGGTCGGCGCATTCCTGTCCGGCGGTATCGATTCGACGGCCATCGCGGCGCTGGCGATGCGGCACAATCCACGCTTGATCACCTTCACCACCGGTTTCGAGCGGGAGGGGTTCTCCGAGGTCGATGTCGCCGTCGAATCGGCGAAGGCGATCGGGGCGCGCCATGTGACGAAGGTGGTCAGCGCCGAGGAGTTCGTCAGCGCACTGCCCGAGATCGTCTGGTACCTCGACGAGCCGGTGGCCGACCCCGCGCTGATACCGCTGTTCTTCATCGCCCGCGAGGCGCGCAAGCACGTCAAGGTGGTGCTCTCCGGCGAGGGCGCCGACGAGCTCTTCGGCGGCTACACCATCTACCGGGAGCCGTTGTCGCTCAAGGCGTTCGATTACATTCCGCGACCACTGCGGCGGTCGCTTGGCAAGGCGTCGCGCCCGCTGCCCGAGGGCATGCGGGGCAAGAGCCTGCTGCACCGCGGTTCGATGACGCTGGAGCAGCGCTACTACGGCAACGCCCGCAGCTTCTCCGACGAGCAGTTGCGCGCCACCCTGCCCGGGTTCCGGCCGGACTGGACCCACACCGACGTGACCGCGCAGCTGTACGCCGAATCGGCGGGCTGGGATCCGGTGGCACGCATGCAGCACATCGACCTGTTCACCTGGTTGCGTGGCGACATCCTGGTCAAGGCCGACAAGATGACCATGGCCAACTCGCTGGAACTGCGGGTGCCGTTCCTGGACCCCGAGGTGTTCGAGGTGGCCTCCCGGCTGCCCTTCGACCAGAAGATCACCCGCACCACCACCAAGTACGCGCTGCGCCGCGCGCTGGAGCCGATCGTCCCCGCGCATGTGCTCAACCGGCCCAAGCTGGGCTTCCCGGTGCCGATCCGACACTGGCTCAAGACCGGGCCGCTGCTGGACTGGGCCCAGCACACCATCGAGACGTCGCAGGCAGGCGATCTGGTCGATCTGGCCGCGGTGCGCACCATGCTCGACGATCACCGCGCCGGATCCGGCGATCACAGCCGCCGGTTGTGGACGGTGCTGATCTTCATGCTGTGGCATGCCATCTTCGTCGAGGGCACGGTGTCACCGCAGATCAGCGAACCGACCTACCCGGTGCAGCTGTAACTATCCGGCGGCGCCGATCGCCGCACCGATCTCGGCGCCGGCCTCGGCGCCGAAGGCCTCGGAGATGCGCGCCACCGCGGAGTCGCGGTCCCAGGTCCACTCCTGCGGACCGGTGGCTTCCAGCACCAGGGTGGCCACCAGCGAGGCCAGCTGAGCCGACCGTTCCAGGCTGAGCCCGGCGGACCGGCCGGTCAGGAACCCGGCACGGAACGCGTCGCCGATGCCGGTCGGGTCGGCCTGATGGCGCTCCGGGACGATGCCGACGTGCACGAAGGTGCCATCGCTTCCGACGATGTCGACGCCCTTCTCCCCCAGCGTCGTGACGCGCATCTTGATCTGGCCCATGACCTGGGCCTCGGAGAGTCCCGACTTCTGCAGCAGCAGATCCCACTCGTAGTCGTTGGTGAACAGGTAGGTCGCACCGTCGATAAGGCGGCGGATCTGCTCACCGTCGAGGCGGGCCAGCTGCTGGGAGGGGTCGGCGGCGAATGCCAGGCCCAGTTCGCGGCACTGGTCGGTGTGGCGGAACATGGCGTCCGGGTCGTTGGCACCGATGATCACCAGTTCCGGTGCACCGCTGCGCTTCACGAGTTCGGCGAGGTCGATGTTGCGGGCCTCGGACATCGCGCCCGGGTAGAACGACGCGATCTGGGCCATCGCCTCGTCGGTGGTGCAGACGAACCGCGCGGTGTACGCGCTGTCGGAGATCAGCACGTTCTCGGTGTTGACGCCGTGGTCGTCGAGCCATTGGCGGTAGTCACCGAAATCCTGGCCCGCCGCGCCGACGAGGGCGACATCACCGCCGAGCACGCCGATCGCGAAGGCCATGTTGCCCGCGACGCCGCCGCGGTGCATCACCAGGTCGTCGACCAGGAAACTCAGCGACACCTTCTGCAGGTGGTCCGGCAGCAGCTGCTCGGAGAACTTGCCGGGGAACTTCATCAGATGGTCAGTCGCAATGGATCCGGTCACCGCAATGGTCACGAAAAAACGCCCTTCGAAAGTCATCAAGTTAGCTAGGCGCACCTTACAGACGCATGGACGACGGCGCTTCGGCACCGATGCCGTAGGCCCGGGGTGCGCTAGCCTGCTTATCAGTCCGATCTTCATCCCAGACTGCGGAAAGCACCACATGTCCGGCCCCGTGCCCTATCCCGATTCTCCTCCCCCGCAAGGTTTTCCACCGCCGAGCGGGCCACCGGGAGCCGGGCAGTTCGGGTATCCGGGCGCCCTGCCCCCGCCGGTGCCGTACCCCAGGAACAACCGGCGGCGATACCTGGTGATCGGCGCGGTCGCCGTCGCGGCGGTCGTGGTGGTCGCCGGGGCCGCGGTGGTGCTCACCGGACGGGACCCGGGCCCCGAGCCGATGACGGCCCAGACCGTGCAACCGGCCATCCAGGGTTTTCTGGACGCTCTGGCCGACGGGGATGTCGAGGTGATCGCCCGGCACACCCTGTGCGGGTTGTATGACGAGGTCGCCGACCGTAAGTCCGATCTGGCGCTGGCCGAGCTGAACGCCGACGGTTTCGAGAAGCAGTACGGCCGCGTCCAGGTCACCTCGATCGACAAGCTGGTGCCGTGGTCGACCAATCAGGCCCAGGCGTTGTTCACCATGCGGGTCACCGAATCCGGGCGGGGTCGCGGTGCGGTGCCGGTAGGTACCGATATGCAGGCCGTCGGCCAGCTGTTGGCGTTCGACGACGAGATCCTCGTGTGTTCTTACGTGCAGCGCACGGGCTGACCGCGTGCAGCGCACGGGCTGACAAAGCGCAACGGACCGGCTGAACGAGTCAGCCGGTCCGGGTGAGCGTGATCGACCTGCCGGCGCGCGGCCTGGTCGGTCGGATCAGTTGAACGAGTCGCCGCAGGCGCAGGACCCGGTGGCGTTGGGGTTGTCGATCGTGAAGCCCTGCTTCTCGATGGTGTCGACGAAGTCGATGGTGGCGCCTTGGATATACGGTGCGCTCATCCGGTCCACGGTCAGCGCCACCCCACCGAACTCGGTGGTCAGGTCACCGTCGAGGGTGCGGTCGTCGAAGAACAGGTTGTAGCGCAGTCCGGCGCATCCGCCCGGCTGCACCGCGATGCGCAGCGCCAGGTCGTCGCGGCCTTCCTGGTCAAGCAGCGCCTTGGCCTTGGCCGCCGCGGCGTCGGTCAGCACCGCACCATGGGTTTCGGTGGTGGTGTCGTCCTGAACAGTCATTGCATCTCCTGAAGAAGTGCTGGTGCAATCGCGATGTCTTCAACGGTACCTTGCTCGGTCACTATTCCCGAGCCGTGCGGGCCAGTCGGCCGCGGTGCGCCGGGCCAGTCCGGTCAGCTGGGCCTGCGCATCGTCCATGGCCAGCTGTACCGAACCCGCGAAATCGGTCACCGAATGGGCGGCCGCGATCCCCGCGTCGGCCAGTGCCGCCGTATCAAGGGTGACCTGGCCCGCCAGCACCAGCACCGGGACATCGCGTTCGCGCACACCGCCGGCCAGCGCACTGACCACCTTGCCGTGCAGCGACTGGTCGTCGAAACGGCCCTCACCGGTGATGACGAGTTCGGCGGCGGCCAGATCGTCGGTCAGCCCGGTGTGCTCGGCGATGACGGCGGCCCCGGATTCGCGACGGCCGCCGAGGGCCAGCAGCGCGGCGCCGAGCCCACCGGCCGCGCCCGCCCCGGCCTGTTCTGCGATACCCGGCCCGAGCTGGGACGCCCACTCGGTGAGCCGCTCTTCCAGCAGCGCGACGGTCGCGGCGTCGGCACCCTTCTGCGGACCGAACACCGCTGCCGCGCCCATCGGTCCCAGCAGCGGGTGTTCGACGTCGCTGGCAGCGATCAGTTCGATCCCGGCCAGCCGCCGACGGGCGGCGGACAGTCCGCCCAGTGCCTCGACCAGACCCCGGCCGCCGTCGGTGGTCGCGCTGCCGCCGAGGCCGACGACGATCCGCTGGGCACCCGCCCCGACGGCCGCCGCGACGAGTTCGCCGACCCCGCGGGTGTCGGCGGTGACGGCGGTCTCCGGATCGGGGCGCCTGCCGAGCAGGGTCAGACCACACGCCTGCGCACACTCGATATAGGCGGTCTCGCCGTGGTGCACCCAGTGCGCGTCCACCCAGCCGCCCAGCGGTCCGTGCACCGTGACCGGCCGCAGCCCACCGAGCCTGCTGGCCAGGACCTCGACGAACCCCGGGCCGCCATCCGATTGCGGGGCAAAGGTCAGGGTGTCGGCCGGGCGGGCCTCGGCCCATCCCGCGGCGATTGCCCGGGCGGCCTGCACCGCGGTGAGGGTGTCGCCGAAGCAGTCCGGCGCTATCAGTACCGCCAGGCCAGTCATGCCAGCAGCGTAGAGGGTGGCTTTGGCAGGTGCATGCCGGGCCTCGGGGTCGGGGCAAGTAACCTTGCGGGCGTGAAGCTGCTCGGCCGAAACAAGGACAACCCCGAACCGGAGGATGCGGAATCCGCCGGGCAGTCGGGCTCGGCGGCCGATGTTGCCGAGGCCAGGAACACGGGGACCGCGCCGAAGGGCCGACCGACCCCCAAGCGCAGCGAGGCGGCCCGTAAGCGCGGTCCGGTGGCTCCGGCGCCCATGACGACGGCCGAGGCCCGCAAGCGCCGTAAGGCCGTCGCGGGGCCGAAGTTGTCCAAGGAGGAGCGCAAGGCCCAGAAGCTGACCCGGCGCGCCGATATGGCCGACCGCCGGGAGCGCATGATGGCCGGTGACGACGCCTACCTGCTGCCCCGCGACAAGGGCCCGGTGCGCCGCTACGTGCGCGACCTGGTCGATGCCCGCCGCAATCTGCTCGGGTTGTTCATGCCGATCGCGCTCGGCCTGATCCTGGTGACCCTGTCGGTCCCCTCGCCCGCCGTGCAGCAGCCGCTGTCGTTCGCGATGCCGGTGCTGCTGGTCGTGATGGTCATCGACGGGGTGATCGTGGGCCGCTACGTCAACCGCAAGGTCGACGAGAAGTTCCCCGACAACACCGAAACCGGGTTCAAGCTGGGTTTCTATGCCGCCAGCCGCGCCTCGCAGTTGCGCCGGATGCGCGCCCCGCGCCCGCAGGTCAACCGCGGCGACGACGTCTGAGCCGGGCCCATGCCCACTCGCCCGGCCCGGTCCGGGGTGCGTGCGCTCGTCCTCGGCGGTATCCGGTCGGGTAAATCGGGCCATGCCGAGGGCCTGCTCGCCGCGTCCTCGACCGTGCGTTATCTGGCCACCGGGCCGGTGCCCGCGGGTGCGGACAGTTGGTCGGTGCGGGTGGCCGCCCACCGCGACCGCCGGCCAGCGCATTGGCACACCGTCGAATCCGCCGATGTGGCAACGCATTTGCGCGACGACCCGGTGACGCCGACGCTGGTGGACGATATCGGCGGCTGGCTCACCGCGGTGATGGACCGCCGCGACGCATGGACCGGCGGGTCGGTCCGCGCCGATATCGATGACCTGTGCGCCGCGATCGACACCGTCACCGGGCCGTTGGTGCTGGTCAGTCCGGAGGTCGGGCTGACGGTGGTCTCGGCGACGCCGGCCGGCCGGTTGTTCACCGATGAGCTCGGCACGCTCAACCAGCGGCTTGCCGCGGTGTGCGACCGGGTGGTGCTCGTCGTCGCCGGCCAACCGCTGGCCGTGAAGGAGTTGTCATGACCGCAGAATTCCCCACCGAGGTCCCCGCTGGGTTCCCCAACGTGTTCCCCACTGTGCTCACGCCCGACGTCGACGCCGGGCAGGCCGCATTGCTCCGCCAGCTCACGCTGACCAAACCCCCCGGCTCGCTGGGGCGGCTGGAGGCGCTCTCGGTGTGGGTCTCGGCCTGCCAGGGCCTGTGTCCGCCGCGGCAGTTCGAGCGGGCCCGGGTGGTGGTGTTCGCCGGGGATCACGGGGTGGCCCAGGCCGGTGTGTCCGCGTTTCCCCCGGAGGTGACCGCGCAGATGGTCGCCAACTTCGCCGCGGGCGGTGCCGCCATCAATGTGCTCGCCGAACTCGCCGGGGCCGGGGTCCGGGTCGCCGATATCGCGGTGGACGCCGAGGAGACGACCGACGCCGTCGGCAGCCACCGGATCCGGCGCGCCAGCGGCAATATCGCCGTCGAGGATGCGCTGACCGCCGAGCAGACCGAAGCGGCGATCACCGCCGGGCGCGCGATCGCCGACGAGGAGGTCGACGGCGGTGCGGATCTGCTGATCGCCGGCGATATGGGGATCGGAAACACCACGCCGGCAACCACATTGATCGCCGCCCTGACCCGCTCGGAGCCGGTGGCGGTGATCGGGCGCGGCACCGGGATCGATGATGCGGGCTGGGCGCGCAAGGCCTCGGCCATTCGCGATGCGCTCTATCGGGCCCGCGCCGTGGTGGCCGATCCGATCGGGCTGCTGCGGGTGTGCGGCGGTGCCGACCTGGCGGCCATGGCCGGGTTCCTGGCCCAGGCCGCGATCCGCCGGACGCCGGTGCTGCTGGATGGCGTGGTCGTTACCGCCGCGGCGCTGGTGGCCGAGGAGCTGGCGCCGGGAGCACGCGCCTGGTGGCAGGCCGGACACCGGTCCACCGAACCGGCCCACACCCTGGCGCTGCAGCGCCTGGAGCTCGAACCGATCATCGACCTGGGCATGCGACTGGGTGAGGGCAGCGGCGCCGCGGTGGCGCTTCCGGTGCTGCGCGCCGCGGTCGCCACGTTGGCCTCGATGGCCACCTTCGCCGAGGCCGCGGTCACCGGCGCACCCGATACGACCTCGTGATCGGCCCGCTGGCCTCGGCTTTCGCCTTCGGCACGGTGCTACCGGTCAGGACGGAGCACCCGTTCGGGCGCGGCGCGTTGACTGCGTTGCCGGTGGTCGGCGCGGCGCTGGGGGCGGTGGCAGCGCTGGTCGGCGTCGGCGCCACGGCGCTGTGGGGTCCGGGTCCGCTGGCCGGTGTGCTCGCGGTCGTCACGGTGTTGTTGTGCACCCGCGGACTGCATATCGACGGGCTGTCGGACACGGTGGACGGGCTGGGGTGTTACGGCGCGCCCGAACGGGCGCTGGCGGTGATGCGCGACGGGACCGCAGGCCCGTTCGGGGTGGCCGCCATCGTCGTGGCGATCGTGGTGCAGGGACTTGCGTTCGGCGCGCTGGGACCGGCGGCGATCATCGTCGCCGTCGCCGCGGGCCGGGTCGCGGTGGTGGCGACCTGCCGCCGTGCGGTACCGGCCGCGCCGGGCAGCACGCTGGGCAGTCTGGTCGCGGGCTCCCAGCCGCGGTGGATCGTGGCGGCGTGGGCGGTCGTCCTCGCCGTGGCCGCCGCCTTCGTGACGCCGCGGCCGTGGCAGGGCCCCCTGGTGGTGCTGGTGGCGTTGGTGGTCTGCGCGCTGCTGGTGGGTCATTGCGTGCGCCGCTTCGGCGGTGTCACCGGCGACGTGCTCGGGGCTTCGGTGGAGGTCACGACGACGCTGACGGCACTGGGCCTGGCGGTCGGCTAGCGTCGGAGGGATGACCGCGTCGACCGTCGCGCTGGACAACCGCTTTGCCAGAGAACTTCCCGAGCTGGCCGTCAGCTGGCAGGCCGTTACTCCGCCGCAGCCCACCCTGGCCGTCCTCAACGAGCCACTGGCCAGCGAGCTGGGCCTGGACCCGCAGTGGTTGCGATCCGACGAGGGCATCGGTTTGCTCACCGGTACGCGGTTGCCGTCCACCGCGTCGCCCGTCGCACAGGTCTACGCCGGACACCAATTCGGCGGGTTGCAACCGCGCCTGGGCGACGGCCGCGCATTGCTGCTCGGCGAATTCCCCGACGGTCGCGATCTCCACCTGAAGGGTTCCGGGCCGACGCCGCTGTCCCGCGGCGGGGACGGGCTGGCCGCGCTCGGGCCGATGTTGCGCGAATACATCGTCAGTGAGGGGATGCACGCGCTCGGGGTCCCCACCACGCGGTCGCTGTCGGTGGTGGCCACCGGTGCACCGGTCCACCGGGAGACGGTGCTGCCCGGCGCGGTGTTGGCTCGCGTTGCCGCCAGCCATCTGCGGGTGGGCAGCTTCGTCTACGCCGCGAGCACCGGGGACGCCGGACTGCTGCGCCGATTGGCCGATCACGCCATCGCCAGACACCACCCGGAATGCGCCGATGCGCCCGACCCGTACCTGGCGTTGTTCGATGCCGTCATCACGGTGCAGGCCGAACTGATCGCGCGGTGGATGCTGGTGGGCTTCATCCACGGGGTGATGAACACCGACAACGTGCTGGTCTCCGGCGAGACCATCGATTTCGGGCCGTGCGCCTTCCTCGAGGTGTTCGATCCGGCGACGGTGTACAGCTCGATCGACAGCTGGGGCCGCTATGCCTATGGCAATCAGCCGGCGATCACCGGCTGGAATCTGGCGCGTTTCGCCGAGACGTTGTTGCCCCTGTTGGCGCAGTCCGGTGGTGGCACCGACGCGGCGATCGAGCTCGCCACCGCCACCCTCGGTGAGTTCGCGCCGCGATACCAGGCCGCATGGCGGTCCGGCATGCGCGCCAAACTCGGCCTCGGACAAGAGCATTCGGATGACGCATTGGTCGACGAACTGCCTGGGCTGTTGACCGAGCACGCCGTCGACCACACCTCCTTCTTCCGCGGTCTGGCCCGTGGCGATGTGCCGTTGGGACTCTTGGACTGGGTGACACGCTGGCGCGCGCTCGCTCCGGACACCGCCGCGATGAACCGTGTCAATCCCGTCTACATCCCGCGCAATCACCTGGTCGAGGAGGCGCTGGCGGCGGCCACCGGCGGGGACCTGGCCCCGGCGCACCGACTGTTGGATGCGATCGGCGACCCCTTCACCGAACGACCGGGCCTGGAGCGCTACGCGGCGCCGGCCGATCAGGAATTCACGGCCGGTTACCGCACCTTCTGCGGCACCTGACCGCGGCCGAGTGCATTAGCTGGCCAGTCACCCCAGTCTCGGATACGGCGCCGACCGAATAATTCCGCCGCGACGCGATAGACGCGCGCGGACATTTTCAGCAACGAGTGGTGCTTTTGCCAGGATCACCTTTGAACTGCAATTTTTGCTCACAGCTGGGTGCGCACCGGCCCATCACGGATGCCGCGAAACGCACCGAACTAGTGCAGTACCCGCACAAAAGTCGTTGCAAACGCACATCCAATTAACGCCTCTGATAATTTCTGCGAAGTTGCTGTGCGTCACCGGTGCAGCACCTAACGTGCCGTTTCACCGGGACAGGATCCAGCAGGGATCGCGCCGGTCGGGAAAGGAACAAACCTCGTGGATCCAAGCCGCCGACGGCGCCGCCGCATACCCACCGAACCGCCCACCCGTCGATACGATCCCCCGGCCGCGCCGATCACCCGCCGGTTCACGGCCTGGGTCGCCGCCGGCGCGCTCGCGATGGGACTGGGCGCGGCCATGGTCACCGGCGCCGCGGCCGCTGCGGCCGATACGGATTCCTCCGGTTCGGAGTCCAGTTCCAGCAGCGCGGCGAGCACCGACACACGCTCGGGTTCGGCGACCAGCACGGACACCGCCGACAGCAGCACCAGCCTCAGCGACACCACCTCCACCGGAGCCGGTGGCACCGGAGCCGGGGACAACCGGTCCGATGACGACACCTCGGGCACCGACCGTACCGACACCCGCACCGAGGACACCGGTTCCGATGCCGCGACCGCGGCGTTGCACCGGGCCGAACTTCGCGCCGCGCTGACCGAACAGCGCGACACCGCGTTGACGGCGGCCTTCGCCGATACCACCGCCGATACCTTGGCCGATACCGCCGATGACACGACCACAACGGCCGAATCGTCTGCGCCACCGGTCACCACCGGTGAACCGGCCGCGGGTGAGGTCATCATCGACGAAACCGAGATCACCACCCCCGAGGGCCAGAACGGCGCCCCGGGCGCCGAGGAGTCGGCGGCGACCCCGCGGGCCGGACCGTCCTCGGGCTCGCCGAACACGGCCACCCAGAACGCCCAACCGACACCGGCGGCCGAACCGGCCATCGAGTCGAACTCGCTGTGGGACAACATCGTCCGGCACCTGCGGTTCATCTTCAACAATGCCGCCCCGACCTTGGAGAACGGCAAGGCCGAGCAGGTGCCCGGCACCGGCGTGGTCGGCACCGTGGTCGGGCACAGCAACAACGGGTTCGACCTGACCTACCGCGTCGCCGAGCAGGCCACCTACGGGACCGTCACCGTCGACCCCGTCACCGGCAAGTACACCTACACCGCCAAGCCCATCCTGCAGGCGCCGGGAACCGTCGACTACTTCGTCATCGAAGCCGATAACGGCACCGCGGCCCGTCTGCCCGGCCTCGCGGGCCTGGCCCAGCACGTCCTGCACTCGCTGGCCGTCGCGTTCGGCCTGTCCCGGCCGAGCACCACCCGGCTGGAAATCCTGATCGAGTTCGGCGGCACCGGACAGTACGGCGACCCGCTGGGCGGCCGGGAGTTCTACGTGCACCAGAACGACGACGATTGCGCCGTGATGGCGGTCGCCTCGGTGTGGGGACAGCTCACCGGCACGCGGCCGACGGCCACCACCGAGCAGGAGTTCCTGGACCTGGCGAAGCAAACCCCCAGCGTCTCGCACCCCGGCATGATGTGGATCGACGAGGGCACCAACGGCCTGACCACCGAGGACACCGCCCAGCTGCTGCGGGTCAAGGGTCTGGAGGTCGAGACGTATCGCATGAGCGAGTACACCGAAGGTGACGCCAACTTCCGCGACGGTCAGGATGCGCTCGGCCAGCTCAAGGAGGCGTTGGTGGAGGGCAAGGGCACCATCGCCATGATCAACGCGAACAGCATGTGGAGTGCACTCGGCCTCGGTTTCGACAGCACGATGGTCAACGCCAATCACGCGCTCTCGGTCATCGGCATCAACCTCAAGGTGCCCAACCCGAACAGGCCCGGCGACACCTACGCCGTCGTGTACGTCAACGACAGCGGATTGCCGGAACCCGTGGGACAGGGCATGGCGGTCCCACTGGCCACGTTCATGTGGGCGTGGGCGGCGAGCGGCTATGAGCTGATCACGGCCACCAACCCGAATCCGGTTGCCCAGCAGCTGGTCTGGGAGTTGGCCGCCTAGCGAACGACCGCAGATGTGACAAGGGCGGGTGTGCCGGCCACCGCCGGCGCACCCGCCCTTGTCACAATCAGATCAGTTGAGCCGCGACATCCAGCCGTGCGTATCGGCGAAGGTGCCGCGCTGGATGCCGGTCAGCGTGTCACGCAGCGCCATGGTGATCTCACCGGGCTGGCCGTCGGCGATGGTGAACTCACCGTCGCGATGCTTGACATGCGACACCGGGGTGATGACGGCGGCGGTGCCGCAGGCGAACACCTCGGTGATCTCCCCCGCGGTCGCCTTCTTCTGCCACTCGTCGACATCGATCTTGCGTTCCTCGATGGCGAACCCGGCGTCTGTTGCCAACTGCAACAACGAATCCCGGGTGATCCCCGGCAGCAGAGAACCGGACAGTTCCGGGGTGACCAAGCGTGCCGACCCGCCGCTGCCGAACACGAAGAACAGGTTCATCCCGCCCATCTCTTCGACATAGCGGCGTTCCAGCGCGTCCAGCCAGACCACCTGATCGCAACCGTGCTCGGCGGCCTGGGCCTGGGCCAACAGCGACGCGGCGTAGTTGCCGCCGAACTTGGCCGCACCGGTACCGCCGGGCGAGGCACGCACGTACTCGTTGGACAGCCACACGCTGACCGGCTTGATCCCACCCTTGAAGTAGGCGCCGGCCGGCGACCCGATCACCAGGTAGCGGTACTCGTCGGATGGGCGCACCCCGAGTCCGGGTTCGGTCGCGATGACGAACGGCCGCAGATACAACGAGGCCTCACCACCGGCGGCGGGCACCCATTTCTCATCGACGGCGATCAGCTGTCGCAACGATTCCAGGAACACCTCGGTGGGCAGCTCCGGGATGGCCAGCCGGTTGGCCGAGGCCTGCAGTCGGGCGGCGTTGGCCTCGGGACGGAATGACACGATCGAACCGTCGGCCCAGCGATAGGCCTTGAGCCCCTCGAAGATCTCCTGTGCGTAGTGCAGCACGATGGCCGACGGATCCAGCTCGATCGGCCCGTAGGGCAGCACCTGCGCGTCGTGCCAACCGTCGGCGCGGGTGTAGCTCAGCGAGACCATGTGGTCGGTGTGGAAACGGCCGAAACCGGGGTCGGCCAGGATGGCGTCCCTTACCTCGTCACTTGCCGGTGAGGTGTTGCGGGCAAGCGAGAATTCGAGGGGGCCGTCAGTCATGACCCGATTGTATAACCCGTTGGCTAGCGGTTTTGCGTGTGCCAGCGGCTGCTATCTGGTGCGCGCGGAAACGAACGGCGGCTTGACGACCTCACACTCCAGCGCCCGGCCGCGGACGTCGACGGTGACGGTCTGGCCGTCCTCGATACCGGCCGCGGTGTCGATGAGCGCCAGCGCGATACCGACCTTCAGCGACGGCGAGAACGTCCCCGATGTCGTCGTGCCCACCACCGTCTCACCGTCGAGGACGGTCAGATCCGCGCGCAGCACGCCGCGCCCCAACGCCTTCAGACCGCGCAGGGTGCGGGTGGGCCCGGCCTGCTTCTCGGCCAGCAGCGCATCGCGGCCCCAGAACGATTCCTTCTTCCACCCGACGGCCCAACCGGTGCGGGCCTGCAGCGGCGATATGTCCAGCGACAGTTCGTGGCCGTGCAGCGGGTAGCCCATCTCGGTGCGCAGGGTGTCGCGGGCACCCAGTCCGGCCGGTTGCCCGCCGGCGGCCTGCACGGCCGTGGCGAGTGCGTCGAAGACGATGTGAGCGCGCTCCCATTCGGGCAGCAGCTCGAAACCCTGTTCACCGGTGTAGCCGGTGCGGCACACCCGAACCGGCACACCGTCATAGTCGGCGTCGGCGTAACCCATGTAGTCCATCGAGGTGGGCAGCCCCAACCCGCCGACGATCTCGGCCGATTTCGGCCCCTGCACCGCGAGCACCGCGTATGAACGGTGCTCATCGGTGATGGTCAGTCCGTCGGGTGCGTGACGCTGCAACTCGGCGACCACCGCCGCGGTGTTGGCGGCATTGGGCACCAGGAAGATCTCGTCGTCGGCGACGTAGTAGGCGATCAGATCGTCGATCACTCCCCCGGAGTCGTTGCAGCACAACGTGTACTGGGCCTTGCCGGGGCCGATCCGCTCCAGGTCGTTGGTGAATACGCTGTTGACGTAGGCGGCCGCGCCCGGACCCTTCACCAGGGCCTTGCCGAGGTGGCTGACGTCGAACAGGCCGACGGTCTCCCGGGTGGCGGTGTGTTCGGCGACGGTGCCGGCGTAGGCCACCGGCATCAGCCAGCCGCCGAACTCGGCGAAGCTGGCGCCCAGGGCGCGGTGTTGTTCTTCCAGCGGGCCGTGCAGCAGGTCATCACTCACGAACTCACCCTAGTGCGACACCACCTGCTGGCACACTTGCCCGGTGGTGGATTTCGACGCGCTGGTCGCCGGCGGGATTCCCGATGCGCGTGAGCGGGCGCCGCTCATCGAATACCTCGACGGTCTCGGCTTCACCGCCGAAGAGATGATCGACGCCGAGCGGCGCGGACGGTTGTTCGGCCTGGCCGGGGATGCCGTGCAACTGTCGGGCCCGCCGGTACACAGCGTGCGCACCGCCGCCGCGGCGCTGGGCATGACGGTCGCCGAGGTCGAACACGCCTGGGCCGCGCTCGGGCTCACCGTCGCCGGGCCCGACGAGATCGTGCTGAGCGGGCCCGATGTGGATGGCCTGGCGCTGTGGGCGGAGATGCGGCGGGCGTTGGGTGACGAGCCGGCCACCGGGCTGCTGCGGGTCGTCGGCTCGGTGCTGGCCCGGCTGTCGGAGGCGGTCGCGTCCACGATCCGCCATGCCAGCCCCGACATCCAGATCGAGCAATCCCATGATGAACTCGTCACCGCCCGCGCCTACCGCGAGGCCTCGGCGTTCGTGCCGCGCCTGGGTGCATTGATCGATGCCGTGCACCGGCATCACCTGCAGAACACCCGCCGCTACCTGGAACTGGTGGCACACGAGGACTCTGCGACCGTGGTGTGCGGTGTGGGATTCGCCGACCTTTCCGGGTTCACCGCGTTGACCCAGACCCTGGAAACGCTGGAGCTGGCCGCACTGCTCAATGAATTCAGCGGTGCCGCAGCCGATCTCATCCATGCTGCGGGTGCCCGGTTGGTCAAGTTCATCGGCGACGAGGTCATGTGGGTGGCCCCGAGCCCCACCCAGCTCGTCGCGGTTGCCGTCGGTTTGGTCGGTCACCCCAGGGCCGCCGAGGCCGGACTGCCGATCCGTGCCGGGCTGGATTTCGGCACCGTGCTGGCCATCGGTGGCGATTACTTCGGCAGTCCGGTGAACCGGGCGGCCCGGCTGGTGGCCGCCGCCGAACCCGGGCAGATCCTGGTGTCGGCGACGCTGCACGAGCTGCTGCCCGGTGTCGCGGTGAGCGCGCCGGCCGCGCTGACCCTGAAGGGCTTCGCCGAGCCGGTCACCGCGTACATGCTGATTCCTGATTAGGGTTGTCCGGGTGAGCAGCGCACCCGGATACCAGGCCCCCACCGTCACCGTCAGCTCGTCCCTGCCCGGCAGGGGTGTCTCCGACGCCGTCCTGCTGGTCGCTGTGGTCGCCGGCGAGGACGGTCCCACGGTGGCCGAGGACCAGACCCACCTCGGCGCCGATGCGGTGGCCGCCATCGAGTCGGCGCTGGCGGCGCTCAATGCGACCGGCGCCGAGGGCCAGCTGCACCGGCTCGTCATCGCGGAGCTGCCGGTGGCCAGTGTGCTGACCGTCGGTCTCGGCGATGCGCGCGAGGAATGGGCATCCGACACCATCCGCCGGGCCGCCGGGGCGGCCGCCCGCTCGCTGGACAAGGTCGGCACCGTGGTCGCCGCGCCCGCCGCGCTGGATCTGGGCGCCACCGTCGAGGGGTTGATCCTCGGTTCCTACCGGTTCACCGATTTCCGCAGCCCCAAGACCGCACCCAAGGACGCCGGACTGAAGAAGATCATCGCGCTGACGACCGATACCAAGGCAGCCACCAAGGCGGCGGTGCAGCGCGCGGTCGACATCGCCACCTCGGTGGCCACCGCCCGCGATTTCGTGAACACCCCGCCCAGCCACCTCTACCCCGACGAATTCGCCAAGCAGGCAAAGGCTTTGGGTGAGGCCGTCGGTTTGACGGTGGAGGTGCTCGACGACAAGGCGCTGACCAAGGGCGGCTACGGCGGCATCATCGGTGTCGGCAAGGGATCCTCGCGGCCACCGCGGCTGGTGCGCCTGGCCCACTCCGGTGGCGGTCGGCGCGCCAAGAAGGTCGCGCTGGTCGGCAAGGGCATCACCTTCGACACCGGCGGCATCTCGATCAAGCCGGCGGCCAACATGCACCACATGACCTCCGATATGGGCGGGGCGGCGGCCGTGGTCGCCACCGTCGTGCTGGCAGCCAAGCAGAAGCTGCCCATCGACGTCATCGCCTACGTCCCGATGGCCGAGAACATGCCCTCGGCGACCGCGCAGCGCCCCGGCGATGTGCTGACCCAGTACGGCGGGACCACCGTCGAGGTGCTCAACACCGACGCCGAGGGACGACTGGTGCTCGCCGACGCGATCGTGCGGGCCTGTGAGGACGACCCCGACTACCTGATCGAGACGTCCACCCTGACCGGCGCCCAGACGGTGGCGCTGGGTGCGCGCACCCCGGGGGTGATGGGTAGCGAGGACTTCCGTGACCGGGTCGCCGAGCTGTCGCAGGCCGTCGGCGAGAACGGCTGGGCGATGCCGTTGCCCGAGGAGCTCAAGGACGACCTGAAGTCCCAGGTGGCCGACCTGGCCAATGTCAGCTCGTCCCGGTACGCCGGGATGCTGGTGGCCGGGGTGTACCTGCGGGAGTTCGTCGCCGAGGGTGTCGAGTGGGCGCATATCGATATCGCCGCGCCGGCGTACAACACCGGCGGGCCGTGGGGTTACACCCCCAAGGGCGGCACCGGGGTCCCCACGAGGACCATGTTCGCGGTCCTGGAGGACATTGCGGCCAACGGGTAGTGTCCGCCGCCGAGTGGCCGGTTATCGCACGCTTTTCACGAGAAGCCGTGTCACAAGTGGCCACTCGCGGGCCTGCCGCCGCCGGCTCAGCCGAGCTTGACGCGCGCGGTACTGCGCATCACCTGCGGTAACGCGTGCGCCGCGCCGTAGACCAGATAGGCCTCGGGGGTCACCGGCCGCACCGGGGTGTTGTTCTGCACCGCCGCGACGATGGCCTTGGCGACCTTCTCCGGTCCGTAGCGACGCAGTTTGAATCCCTTGACGATCTGGGCCCGCATCGCCTCCACCGCGGAATCGCCGGCCGAGGGCATATCGAACTGCGTGGTGCTCACGATGTTGGTGTCGATCACGCCGGGGCACACCGTGGTCAGGCCGATGCCCGCCGAATCCAGTTCTGCGCGTAGACAGTCGGAGAACATGAACACCGCGGCCTTGCTGGTGGCGTAGGCGTTCATCGACTGGGTCGGGGCGTAGGCGGCCATCGAGGCGACGTTGACCACGTGACCGCCCAGGCCGCGATCGACCATCCGCGCGGCAAAGGCCCGGCAGCAGTTGACGACGCCGCCGAAGTTGATGTCCATGACGCGGTCGAAGTTCGCGGCCGGGGTGTCCAGGAAGAACCCGGCGTGCCCGACTCCGGCGTTGTTGACCAGGATGTCGGGCACACCGTGGGTGTCACACACCTGCTCGGCGAAGCGTTCCACGGCGTCGGCGTCGGCGACATCCAACCGGTAGGCGTGCGCGGTCCCGCCCGCGGCACTGATCTGCGCGGCGGTCTCGGCGGCCGCGTCCTCGTCGATATCGCTGACGACGATCTCGGCGCCGCGTTCGGCGAAGGCCAGCGCGGTGGCGCGCCCGATACCGCTGCCGGCGCCGGTGATCGACACCAGCTGGTCACCGAACGGCGGCCGGGAGACACCGACCCTCGCCCTGGCCAGCGTGCGCGCCGCCGGGGCGCCCTGCAGATGGTCGACCAACTCACCGACGGCGGCGGCCAGCTGGGCCGGATGCGACATCGGCGCCCAGTGACCGGCGTGCAGATCGCGGCGCCACAGCCGCGGCACCCATTTCGCGATGTCGTCGTAGGCATAGGGCCGCACATAGGGGTCGCGCCGGTTGACGATCACCTGGACCGGCACGGTCACGCCGTGCTCGGCGCGCGGCTGACGCAGCGTGCGGAAGTAGTTGGCCCGGTAGACCTTCATGCTGCGGGCGGCGTCGGCGGCCAGCGCCGGGGAGTGATGGATGTTCTGCGGGTCGACGCCGTCGCGCCGCAGGCGGCGGTCCATGGCACCGCGGGAGAACGCCCACCGCACGGCCGCCGGGGCCAGCACCGGCACGGAGAACGCGCCCATATACGACAACCGGGCCAGCTGGGCGGCCCCGCGGGCGAACCGGCGCGGCAGGTAGGGCCTGCGCAGCCCGTCCTTGATATAGCGGTTCAGATGCCGCGCGCTGGGTCCGGACACCGAGGTGAACGACGCCACCACCGATGGCGCGTCGGGCCTGCCCAGGTACTCCCACACCCCGACCGAGCCCCAATCGTGGGCCAGCACGTGCACCGGGTGTTGCGGGCTGACGGAGGCGGCCACCGCGGCGAAATCGTCGGCGAAGCGGGCCATGGTGTAGGCGGCGGTGTCGCTGGGCACGTCGGAATTACCGACACCGCGGTTGTCGTAGCGCACCACCCGGAATCGTCCGGTCAGCAGCGGCGCCACACCGTCCCACAGCACGTGTGAGTCGGGCCAACCGTGCACCAGCACGATGGTGGGGGCGGCCTGCCCGGCGGTGCCGTTTTCCTCGTAGACGGCGATGCGTGTCCCGTCGGCGCTGGTGACGAACCGTTCGGCGACTGCTGACATGGCTACCCCTCTAGTTCACGGCGGCGTTCCCGGTCGCGTTCGATCCGGCGTCGGGCATCGTAGTCGCGCATCCGCTGCGGATAGCCGACCTTCTGGACGTCGTATACCGGGATGTCGAGTTGCCTGCTGAGCCGTTTGGCGCCGGCCTCCCCACCGGTGCGCCTGCGCGTCCATTCGCCGTCGACGGCCACCAGCACCACGGTGACCTCGGTGACCGTGGTCTGAGGTTCGACGAATGCCTCGACTCCGGTGTGCGTCGCGACCCAGTGACGCAGGTACTCCAGGTCGGCCGATGCCTGTTTACGGGCCAGGCCCCGCGAGCCACCGCGCGGCCGCCGCCACTTGTCCAACAGTCCCAACTGCGGATTCTCCTCTCCGACCCTTGATTCGATGGTGCCAGAGCATCGAGTCGGCGGTCCGCGACGACCGCGAACGGCGGACATGACAGGATGGAAGGGCACCGCATTCGACACGTGACGATGACTTTCGAGGAGTCAAAACCCATGGCAATCTCAGTCCAGATGCCCGCACTCGGTGAGAGCGTCACAGAGGGGACCGTCACACGATGGCTCAAGCAAGAGGGTGACACCGTCGCCGTCGACGAGCCACTGCTCGAGGTATCCACCGACAAGGTCGACACCGAGATCCCGTCACCGGCCGCCGGCGTGCTCACCAAGATCATCGCGGCCGAGGACGATGTCGTCGAGGTCGGTGGCGACCTCGCCCTGATCGGCGAGGAGGGCGAGTCCGCCCCGACCGGTGACTCGACCCCCGCCGAGGAAGCCGAGCCCGAAGCCGAGCCCGAGCCCGCCGCCGCCGCCGCCGCCGAGGAAGCCGAGCCCGAGCCCGAGGCCGAAGAGTCCGCACCGGAACAAGCCAAGCCCGCCAAACCGGCGGCGTCCGGCGGCGGTGACGCGACGTCGGTGAAGATGCCCGAGCTGGGCGAGTCGGTCACCGAGGGCACCGTCACCCGCTGGCTGAAGAAGGTCGGCGACGAGGTCGCCGTCGACGAGGCGCTGGTCG
The DNA here is from genome assembly GCF_000416385.1 of Mycobacterium sp. VKM Ac-1816D. Lineage (NCBI taxonomy): Bacteria > Bacillati > Actinomycetota > Actinomycetes > Mycobacteriales > Mycobacteriaceae > Mycobacterium > Mycobacterium sp. VKM Ac-1816D. Next base: position 23,847 of record NZ_AOHQ01000110.1, on the reverse strand, counting down.
AGGTGTCCACCGACAAGGTCGACACCGAGATCCCGTCACCGGTCGCGGGCACCCTGCTGTCGATCAGTGCCGAAGAGGACGATGTGGTCGCCGTGGGCGGCGAGCTGGCCAAGATCGGTGACGCCGGCGCCGAGGGTGCTGCTGCCGAGCCCGAGCCGAAGGAAGAGCCCAAGCAGGAGGCCACGCCCGAACCCAAGGCTGAGCCCAAGCAAGAGGCCAAGCCCGAACCCAAGGCTGAGCCCAAGCAAGAGGCCAAGCCCGAACCGAAGCCGGAGCCCAAGGCCGAACCCGCCCCGGCGGCGGCGGGCAGCGAGACCGACGCCAATCCGTACGTCACACCGCTGGTGCGCAAGTTGGCCGCCGAGAACAACGTCGACCTGTCCTCGGTGAAGGGCACCGGCGTGGGCGGGCGCATCCGCAAGCAGGATGTGCTCGCGGCCGCGGAGGCGGCAAAGGCACCAGCGGCCGGCCAGGAGAAGGAAGCTGTCGCCCCGGCGGCCGGCCAGAAGAAGGAGGCCGCCCCGGCCCCATCCCTGGCGCATCTGCGGGGAAGCACGCAGAAGGCGAACCGCATCCGGCAGATCACCGCGAAGAAGACCCGCGAGTCCCTGCAGACCACCGCGCAGCTGACCCAGGTGCACGAGGTCGACCTGACCAAGATCGTGGCGCTGCGCGCCAAGGCGAAGAAGAGCTTCTCCGAGCGTGAGGGCGTCAACCTGACGTTCCTGCCGTTCTTCGCGGTCGCCGTCGTCGACGCCCTCAAGGCGCACCCGAACATCAACGCCAGCTACAACGAGGACACCAAGGAGATCACCTACTACGACGCCGAGCACCTCGGCTTCGCGGTGGACACCGAACAGGGTCTGCTCTCCCCCGTCGTCCACAACGCCGGTGATCTCTCCCTCGGTGGCCTGGCCAGGGCCATCGCCGATATCGCCGCGCGCGCCAGGTCGGGCAACCTCAAGCCCGACGAGCTGTCCGGCGGCACCTTCACCATCACCAACATCGGCAGCCAGGGCGCGCTGTTCGACACCCCGATCCTGGTCCCGCCGCAGGCGGCGATGCTGGGCACCGGTGCGATCGTCAAGCGCCCGCGCGTCATCTCCGACGAGTTCGGCAACGAGTCGATCGGGGTGCGGTCGGTGGCCTACCTGCCGCTCACCTACGATCACCGCCTCATCGACGGTGCCGACGCCGGCCGCTTCCTGACCACGGTCAAGCGCCGGCTCGAAGAAGGCGCGTTCGAGGCCGATCTGGGGCTGTAACCGATGGCCGGGCAGGTCATCGCTGTCGCGGGGTCGTCGGGGCTGATCGGTTCAGCCCTGACGACCGCGCTGCGCACCTCCGATCACCGGGTGCTGCGCCTGGTGCGCACCTCGCCGGCGGGTCCCGACGAGGTGTTCTGGAATCCGGCCACCGGCCAGCTCGACATCGACGCCTTGGCCGGCGTCGATGCGGTGGTCAACCTGTGCGGTGTCGGTGTCGGTGACAAACGCTGGTCGGGCTCGTTCAAGCAGAGCCTGCGGGACAGCCGGATCGGCCCGACCGAGGTGCTCGCCGCGGCCGTGGCCGACGCGGGCGTCCCGCTGCTGGTCAACGCCAGCGCGGTCGGCTACTACGGGGACACCCGGGACCGGGTGGTCGACGAGACCGCACCGTGTGGCACGGGGTTCCTGGCCCAGCTCTGCGCGGACTGGGAGGCCTCGACCGCGGTTGCCGAGGACGCCGGTGCCAGGGTGGTGCTGCTGCGCACGGGGCTTGTGCTCTCCCCCGCCGGTGGCATGCTCAACCGGTTGCGCCCCATCTTCGGTCTCGGCCTCGGCGCCCGCCTGGGCAACGGGCGGCAGTACTTCCCGTGGATCAGCCTGGAGGACGAGATCCGTGCGATCCGGTTCGCGCTCACCGATGAGCAGCTGGCGGGTCCGGTCAACCTCACCGGCCCGGCGCCGGTGACCAACGGCGAGTTCACCGCCGCGCTCGGCAGGGCCCTCAACCGCCCCACCCCGATGATCGTCCCCGGGTTCGCGCTGCGCGCGGCCCTCGGCGAGTTCGCCGACGAGGGTCTGCTGGCCGGCCAGCGGGCCATCCCGGCTGCATTGGAGCGGGCCGGTTTCGTCTTTCACCACAACACCGTCGGTGCCGCGCTGAGCTATGTGACCGCCGGTGTCCCACCGGCGTAGGTGTCTGGCCGGTGTCCCACCGGCGTAACGTCTCTCGGGTGACCTCCATCCGTTCCTCCGCCGAACCGCTGCAGGTGCGCGTGCTGGGCAGCGTGGACTACGTGCAGGCCTGGCAGCTGCAGCGGGAGATCGCCGACGCGCGGGTGGCCGGTGGCCCGGACACCATGTTGCTGCTCGAACACCCGCCGGTCTACACCGCGGGCAAGCGCACCGAGGATCACGAGCGGCCGTTGGACGGCACCCCCGTGGTCGACACCGACCGCGGCGGCAAGATCACCTGGCATGGACCCGGCCAGCTCGTCGGATATCCGATCATCGGACTGGCCGAACCACTCGATGTGGTGAATTTCGTTCGGCGCCTTGAGGAGGCGCTCATCACGGTGTGCACCGATCTCGGTCTACACACGACGCGGGTCGACGGGCGGTCGGGGGTCTGGGTGCCCGCCGGGCCTGCGGGTCCCGCGCGCAAGATCGGCGCCATCGGCATCCGGGTGGCCCGCGGGGTCACCCTGCACGGCTTCGCGCTCAACTGCGACTGTGACCTCGGCGCGTTCGGTGGGATCATCCCCTGCGGCATCGCCGATGCCGGGGTCACCTCACTGACCGCCGAACTGGGCAGGCATGTGCGAGTGAAAGATGTCACCGACGCGGTGGCAGAGGCCGTCTCGGGTGCTTTGGACGGACAGATCCGCGTAGCATCGACGTCGTGAGTGTCGTCCCTGAAGGCCGTAAGTTACTGCGCCTTGAGGTGCGCAACGCCGAGACCCCCATCGAACGCAAACCGCCGTGGATCAAGACCACGCTGCGCACCGGCCCGGAGTACACCGAACTCAAGAGCCTGGTGAAGCGCGAGGGTCTGCACACCGTGTGTGAAGAGGCCGGCTGCCCCAACATCTACGAATGCTGGGAGGACCGCGAGGCCACCTTCCTGATCGGTGGCGAACAGTGCACCCGGCGCTGCGATTTCTGCCAGATCGACACCGGCAAGCCCGCCGAGCTCGACCGTGATGAACCGCGCCGCGTCGCCGAGAGCGTGCAAGCCATGGGTCTGCGTTATTCGACGGTTACCGGGGTGGCGCGCGACGATCTGCCCGACGGCGGTGCCTGGCTGTATGCCGAGACCGTCCGCCAGATCCACCAGCTCAACCCGAACACCGGTGTCGAGCTGCTCGCCCCGGATTTCAACGCGATACCCGAACAACTCGCCGAGGTGTTCGAGTCCCGCCCCGAGGTGTTCGCCCACAATGTCGAGACGGTGCCGCGCATCTTCAAGCGCATCCGCCCCGCCTTCCGGTACCAGCGCAGCCTCGACGTCATCACCGCCGCCCGTGATTTCGGGTTGGTGACCAAGAGCAACCTCATCCTCGGCATGGGCGAGACCCCCGAGGAGGTGCGCACCGCGCTGGTCGATCTTCACGAAGCGGGCTGCGATATCGTCACCATCACCCAGTACCTGCGGCCCTCACCGCGCCACCATCCGGTCGAGCGCTGGGTGCGGCCCGAGGAATTCGTCGAGCATTCCGACTACGCCAAGAGCGTCGGTTTCACCGGTGTGCTGGCCGGACCGCTGGTCCGGTCGTCCTACCGGGCGGGCAAGTTGTACGCCGAGGCTGCGCGGGTCAGAGCAGCCTCCGGCGCATCGTAAACTTGTCGAATGGCGAAATCGCGTAATCCCGCCCAGACCAAGGCCGCCAAGGCCGAGGCGAAGGCCGCCCGTAAGGCTGCGTCCAAGCAGCGCCGCAGCCAGCTGTGGCAGGCCTTCCAGATCCAACGCAAAGAGGACACCCGGCTGCTGCCGTACATGATCGGCGCGTTCGTGCTGATCGTGGGTGTCTCGATCGCGCTCGGCGTGCTGGCCGGCGGTTTCACCTTGTACATGATGATCCCGCTGGGCATCATCCTCGGTGCGCTGGTGGCCTTCATCATCTTCGGCCGCCGCGCCCAGAAATCGGTGTACCGCAAGGCCGAGGGACAGACCGGCGCGGCCGCCTGGGCGCTGGACAACCTTCGTGGCCGCTGGCGCGTCACCCCCGGCGTCGCGGCGACCGGGCACTTCGACGCCGTGCACCGGGTGATCGGCCGCCCGGGTGTCATCCTGGTCGGCGAGGGTTCGGCCAGCCGAGTGAAACCGCTTCTGGCGCAAGAGAAGAAGAAGACCGCACGGCTGGTCGGCGACGTTCCGATCTACGACATCGTGGTGGGCAACGGCGAGGGCGAGGTGCCGCTGGCCAAGTTGGAGCGTCACCTCGGCAAACTGCCCGCCAACATCACGACCAAGCAGATGGATTCGCTCGAATCGAAGTTGGTGGCACTGGGCTCCAAGATCGGTCCGGCCGCCATGCCCAAGGGCCCGCTGCCCAACCAGGCCAAGATGCGCGGCGTCGGGCGCACCGTCCGCCGCAAGTAGGGCAATAGGGCGCGGCCGCCATTTTCGGCGAGTTGCCGCCACCGGTACACCCCGGTTGCTTAGATACACCCATGACAGCCGGGCGGGTGCATGTGCACCGCATGTGAATGGGCACCGCACTTCTCCGCACTGACCGACCGGCGCACCGTGTTGCGCGCGGCAACCATCGTCGCAGCGACCGCCGCCGTGGGCACGCTCGCCGCCTGCGCCCCGGATTCCTCGCCGGCGCCCACCCCTGGCGCTGATCCCAGCCCCGGACCGGGTGGCTCGGCGACCACCGTTTTCCGCAACGGACGGGTCTACACCGTGGCAGGCCCGGCGCCGTGGGCCCAGGCGGTCGCGGTCACCGGGAACACCATCAGCTACGTCGGCGACGACGCCGGCGCGATGGCACTCGCCGGCCCGGACACCACGGTGATCGACCTGGGCGGCAAGCTGCTGATGCCCGGTTTCGTCGAGGGGCACACCCATCCGTTCCTCGGCGCATTCCTGACCTCCGGTGTCGACCTGCAGGTGCCCACGCTGGCCGAGGCCCTGGATGCCATCGCCGCCTATGCCAAGGCCAATCCGACCGGCCCGGTGCGTGGATTCGGTTGGCGTGTCGACATGTTCGGCCCGCAGGGACCCACCCGCGCCGATCTGGACCGGGTGCTACCCGACCGGCCCGGCTTCTTCTTCGCCATCGACGGGCACAGCCTGTGGGCCAACAGCAAGGCCCTGGAGCTGGCCGGCGTCAGCCGCGACACCCCGGACCCGATCCCGGGCTTCAGCTACTACGCGCGCGACGAGAACGGTGAGCCGACCGGGTATGTCCTCGAGGTCAACGCGGTGCTCGGCCTCGTCGACGCCGTCGAACCGATCTCCCCGGACACCATGGCCACCCTCGTACAGGGCTGGCTGCCCAAGGCCTCGGCGGCCGGTATCACGTCGGTCTTCGATGCCGGGGTGCCGCCCATCGGTGACGATCAGGCCGCGATCCTGCGGATCTACACCGATATCGAGCAACGCAACGAACTGCCGATCCGGGTGGCGGCCTCGTACTCGGTGCGGGGCGCCCCGATCGAGGGCACCGTCGAGAAGTTCACCGCGGTGCGCGATGCGGTCTCCAGCGAGCTGGTGACCGTCGGTGTGGTCAAGATCGTCGGCGACGGCACCCAGGGCGGGTACACCGCCTGGCTCATCGAGCCCTACGCCGACAAACCCGACTCCACCGGTGCCTCCCCGTTCACCGAGGAGCAGTGGCATCGGCTGGTCAACGATGTCGACGCGGCGGGCTACGACGTACACATCCACGCCTGCGGTGAACGCACGGCGCGGGTGGGTCTGGACGCCGTGGAACGCGCCATCGCGGCCAACCCGCCGCGGGACCGGCGCCACACCATCGCGCACCTGGTCTACGTCGAGGACTCCGACGCGCCGCGTTTCGCCCAGTTGGGCGTCACCGCGCAGTTCTCGGCGAACTGGATGTCGGCCGATCCCGACACCATCGAGAACATGGGTGCCCGCTATGGCGCACCGCGCAAGGATCTGCTCTACCGGCCGCAGGCGGTGCTCGGTTCAGGCGGGCGCATCTCGCTGGGCACCGACTGGCCCGCGGCGGGCTACTTCTCCACCTACAAGCCGTTGGACTCCATCCAGATCGGCGTCACCCGTCAACTCGTGGGCAAGCCGGATGCCGAGGTCCTCGCCCCGGCCGACCAGAAGCTGACCGTCGAGCAGGCCGTACACGCCAACACCCTCGGTGCGGCGTATCAGATCCGGCTGGAGGACAAGGTGGGCTCGGTGGAGGTCGGCAAGCTGGCCGACCTGATCGTGCTGGACCGCAACATCTTCGATATCGACCCGCACGACATCCATGCCGCAGAGGTGACGATGACGATGATGAACGGTCAGGTCCGCCACGAAAGTTAGTCGCTGACTCTGCGGTGAAGGTGCGCGCCACTCGACCTTTCGCGCCCTGTGCGCAGAGTCAACCGAAGTCGGGGCCTACCGCCGGACGACGGCGGTCTTGGTGGCCAGATCGTGCAGGCTGCGCTGGTCGGAGTCGGTGAACAGGGCCGGGATCACCAGTGCGGCCAGCAGGCCGCGCACCGCCGCCCGGCCCAGTCCCACGTGCTGACGGTTGTCCACCGACACCACCATCAGGCCGAGCGCGAGCTGACCAGGGGTGAAACCGAAAAGGCGCACCGACACCGCACCCAGGACGAACCACACCAGCAGGACCACCGTGGACATCATCGTCAGCGAGACCAGCCCGAAGGACATGCCCAGTGCGGTGAGACCGTAGGCGATCAGCCAGTCGATCAGCAGTGCGGCCGCGCGCCTGCCGAAACCGGCTATCGAGCCCGATCCGTGCTGCGGTAATCCCAGCCGGTGCCCGGGATAGTCGCCGCGGTCCTGCCCGGGGGCGCCTGCGGCCGAATCGAAGGGCTCCGGTCCGGACAACCAGGATGAGATCTCACGGGCCATGCCCCAAGCATAGGTTCCGGGCCCCGACGGGCCATTGCGTAACGTCTACGCAACATACGGTTGATGACCGTGCAACATGGTGTCCATAGCGTCAACGCGCGGGTCACCAGAAAAGGAGAATTCGTAGTGGCAGAAAAGACCTCCGATGACATCTTCAAGCTGATCAAGGACGAGAACGTCGAATACGTCGACATTCGGTTCTGCGATCTGCCCGGTGTCGTCCAGCACTTCTCTATCCCGGCCTCGGCGTTCGACGAGAGCGTCTTCGAGGACGGACTGGCCTTCGACGGCTCGTCGGTGCGCGGCTTCCAGTCGATCCACGAGTCGGACATGATGCTGCTGCCCGACCCCAACACCGCGCGCATCGATCCGTTCCGGGCAGCCAAGACGCTGAACCTGAGCTTCTTCGTGCACGATCCCTTCACCCGTGAGGCCTACTCGCGCGACCCACGCAACGTCGCCCGCAAGGCGGAGAACTACCTCGTCAGCACCGGTATCGCCGATACCTGTTACTTCGGTGCCGAGGCCGAGTTCTACATCTTCGACTCGGTGAGCTTCGACTCGAAGATGAACGGCACCTTCTACGAGGTGGACTCCGAGTCCGGCTGGTGGAACAGCGGCGAGCCCTACGAGGCCGACGGCTCCCCCAACCGCGGCTACAAGGTGCGCCCCAAGGGCGGCTACTTCCCCGTCGCGCCGTACGACCACTACGTGGATCTGCGCGATGAGATGGCCACCAACCTGACCAACGCCGGCTTCGTGCTCGAGCGCGGTCACCACGAGGTGGGCACCGCGGGCCAGGCCGAGATCAACTACAAGTTCGACACGCTGCTGGCCGCAGCCGACGATGTGCTGCTGTTCAAGTACATCATCAAGAACACCGCGTGGCAGAACGGCAAGACCGTCACCTTCATGCCCAAGCCTCTCTTCGGTGACAACGGTTCGGGTATGCACGCCCACCAGTCGCTGTGGAAGGACGGCAAGCCGTTGTTCCACGACGAGTCCGGTTATGCCGGCCTGTCGGATATCGCGCGCCACTACATCGGCGGCATCCTGCACCACGCGCCGTCGCTGCTGGCGTTCACCAACCCGACGGTGAACTCCTACAAGCGTCTGGTGCCGGGCTACGAGGCCCCGATCAACCTGGTCTACAGCCAGCGCAACCGCTCGGCCTGTGTCCGTATCCCGATCACCGGCAACAACCCCAAGGCCAAGCGTCTTGAGTTCCGTTGCCCGGACAGCTCGGGTAACCCGTACCTGGCGTTCGCCGCCATGCTGATGGCCGGTATCGACGGCATCAAGAAGAAGATCGAGCCACTGGCACCGGTCGACAAGGATCTCTACGAGCTGCCCCCGGACGAGGCCGCCAACATCCCGCAGGCCCCGACCTCGCTGGCCGCGGTGATCGACCGCCTGGAAGAGGACCACGAGTACCTCACCGAGGGTGGCGTGTTCACCGAGGATCTGATCGAGACCTGGATCTCCTACAAGCGGGAGAACGAGATCATGCCGATCCAGATCCGTCCTCACCCGTACGAGTTCAGCCTGTACTACGACGTCTAATTTCTGCTGCGTCTAAATTCTGCGGCGTCTGACCAGCCGTCTGAAGCAGGGCAGTCGACAGAAGTGCCCCAGGTCCTATGACCTGGGGCACTTCTGCTTTCGCGGGGAAGTTCCCCGGTACCCCTAAGCTCTGGTCCATGACTCCGCGGACGCACTGGACCGCCGAACTCCACGCCCTCCCGCGGACCAGCTGGCCACGCTATCTGGACGAGCATTCCGGGCTGCCCGGCCCCCGCGCCAACACCGAGCTGGCGCTGGCGTTCGGCGCGCTGGCCGATCAGGGGGATATCGACCGCGTCGTCGACAGCGCCGACGAGTACCGCGCCATGTGCGGGGCCGTCGCCCTCGGCACCCGCGCGACCGACACCGCCGCTCGGGCGCGGGCGCACACCGCGGCCTCCGATCCGCGCTGGCGGGTCCGCGAGGGGGTGGTCCTCGGCCTGCAGTTGTTGGCGGACAGCGATATCGGCACCGTGCAGAAGCTGGTCACGCGGTGGGCCCGCGACAGGGACCCACTGGTGGTGCGCGCCGCGGTGGCCGCGATCTGCGAGCCAAGGCTGCTGGGCACCGAGCCCGCGGCGGCGTGTGCCATCGACACCTGCACCGTCGCAACAGCCGTCGTGGCGAGGTGGCCCGCCGACGCGCGCCGGGACCAAGCGCTGCGCACCCTGCGTCAGACCCTGGGCTACTGCTGGAGTGTCGCGGTGGCCGCGGCACCGGAGTCCGGTTTGCCGGTGTTTTCGTCCCTGGACGACACCGATCCGGACGTGTCCTGGGTGATCCAGCAGAACCTGAAGAAGAAGCGGCTCACGCAGATCCTCGCCGCCGGTGGGTAGGGTCGGACGACATGATCAATCTGTCCGATCGTCTCAATTCGGCGGCCCCGGCGGTGCTGAGTCTGGTCCGGGTCGTCTTCGGGTTCCTGTTCACCCTGTTCGGCACCTCGAAGATCTTCGGGTGGCCCATCGCGATGGAGATGCCGGTCTGGTCGTGGCCGGTCTGGTACGCCGGGCTGATCGAGCTGATCGCCGGTGTGCTGATCATGGCCGGTCTGTTCACCCGCGCCGCGGCGTTCATCGCGTCGGGATCGATGGCGGTGGCCTACTTCTGGCAGCACCAGCCGCTGGCGCTGTGGCCGATCGTCAGCCCCGAATACGGCGGTAACGGCGGCCTGGACGCCATCCTGTTCTGTTTCGTCTTCCTGCTGTTCGTGTTCACCGGGGGCGGCGCTTATTCCCTCGACCGAGTGAGAAGTCGCACGCCGGCGGACTAGATCCAAAACGGACCACGGTCCTATTATCGGGTCCATGTCATCTACAGGTCTGGACTCCAAGCTCGCCTCGTTCACCCCGCTGGCACTGTCGGCATTCCGAATCGTGTTCGGACTGCTGTTCACCGTGCACGGCACCCAGAAGCTCTTCGGCTTCCCCACCGCCATGGAGAGCGGCACCGTGCCCGTGGGCACCTGGCCCTACTGGTATGCCGGTGTGATCGAGCTCGTCCTCGGCCTGCTGATCCTGACCGGACTCTTCACCCGGATCGCGGCCTTCATCGCCTCCGGCGAAATGGCCTACGCCTACTTCACCGCCCACCAGCCCACGGCACTGTGGCCGATCGACAACGGCGGCGAGGTCACCGTCCTGTACTGCTTTGCATTCCTGCTGCTGGTGTTCATCGGCGGCGGCGCCATCGCGCTGGACAGCGTCGTCGGCAAAAAGCGCGGCAGGGTCGCGAGCTAGACCGCCGGGCGCGCCCAGGCCGGCATGACGAAGATGCCCTCGGCTTCCACCGTGGGCCCCTCGTCATCCAAAATGTGGCCGCGGGCAAAGGCTTTCACGCCGTCGATGCGTTCCACCCAGGCCTCCGCCCGCAGCCGGCCCAGCGGTGTGCCGCGTCGGTATCGCAGTGTCAGGGTCCCGGTGAACCTCGGTTTCACCAGACCTTCGCTGGCCACCTCTCCCAGGATGTGATCGAGCACCAGCGCACAGATCCCGCCGTGCACCCGCCCCGGCGGGCCCTCATACGGCGACCCGAGGCTGAACTCCGACCAGCACCGGCCGTCGTCACCGTGCTCGATGTGCAGCGGCGGTGCAATGGCATTGCGAAGACCGATCGCCGGGTCGGCCCAGGTGACCGGTCGCCCCGTCTCGGCATGGCGCATGGTGCGCGGCGCATCGTGTTGCCTGCCCTCCAGCGCCTCGGCCGCCGCCTCGATGGCCGATTGCGCGGCGTGCACGGTCTCGGCGTCGGCACCGGTGCGGATGCCGGCGGCGACGAGCCGACGGATCGCCGCCGTGAGCGGACCGTAGAGGGCCCGCTGACGGTCATGCTCGGCGGCGGTGATCTCGGGGAAGGGCTGCATCTCAGGCTCCGAACACGTTGCGCACCACGTTTTTCGCACGTCGGGTGACGCGCAGGTAGTTGTCGAGGAACTCGCCGCCGTCGCCACCGGGCCATCCCGCCGCCGCCGCCACCGCGTTCAGTTGCCGGCCCGGGCCAGGCAACTGATCGGTCGCCTTGCCGCGCACCAACACCAGCGCGTTACGGGCCCGGGTGGCCGTCAGCCACGCCTCCCGCAGTTGCGCGATATCACCCTCGGCGAGCAACTCCGCAGCGCCGATGGCATCCAGCGTCGCCAATGTCGAGGTGTTGTGCAGCGCCGGTATCTCGTGGGCGTAGCGCAGCTGCAGCAGCTGGACGGTCCATTCGATATCGGCCAATCCACCACGGCCCAACTTGGTGTGGGTGTTGGGATCGGCACCGCGCGGCAACCGCTCGGCATCCACGCGTGCCTTGACCCGGCGGATCTCCTGGACCGCCTCGGCCGACACCCCGCCCGCCGGATATCGGGTCTTGTCGACGAGATGAAGGAACCGCTCCCCCAACTCCAGGTCACCGGCCACCCGGTGCGCCCGCAACAGCGCCTGGATCTCCCACGGCTGCGCCCACTGGGAGTAGTACGCCTCGTAGGAGGCCAGCGTGCGCACCAGCGGACCGTTGCGGCCCTCCGGCCGCAGACCGGTGTCGACCTCCAACGGTGGGTCGGCACTGGGGGTTCCGAGCAGGGCGCGCACCTGTTCGGCGATCGTCACCGACCACTTGACCGCGACCGACTCCTCGGCGCCGTTGTCGGGCTCGCAGACGAACATGACATCGGCATCGGAGCCGTACCCGAGTTCGCCGCCACCGAGGCGACCCATCCCGATCACCGCGATGCGCGCGGGCGCTCCCGCGGCGGGGGTCTTGTCCCGGATCACCACATCCAGCGCGGCTTGCAGCACCGCCACCCAGATGGAGGTCAGCGCCCGGCACACATCGGTGACCTCGAGCATGCCCAACAGATCAGCCGAGGCGACCCGCGCCAGCTCACGACGGCGCAGGGTGCGCGCCGCGGCGATCGCGCGGGCCGGATCCTGATGTCGTGCGGCCGAGGCGACCAGCGCCCGACCGACCGTATCGGGGTCGGCATCAAGGAGTTTGGGACCCGACGGCCCGTCGGCGTAGAGCTGGATCACCTCCGGGGCGCGCATCAACAGATCAGGGACATACGCCGAGGTGCCCAGCACCCGCATCAGGCGTTTGGCGACCGCCCCCTCGTCACGCAGCGTGGACAGATACCAGCGCAGGTCACCGAGTTCCTCGCTGATGCGCCGGTAGGCCAACAGCCCCGCGTCGGGGTCGGGGGTGTCGGACAACCAGTCCAGCAGCGTGGGCAACAACACCTGCTGCACCCGCCCGCGGCGGCCGCCCTCACCGGTCAGCGCGGCAAGGTGGGTCAACGCACTGCTCGGACCCTCGTAACCCAGTGCGGCCAGCTGTCGTTCGGCCGACTCGGTGGACATCACGTCTTGGATGCCGGGCTTGCCGACCGACTCCAGCAGCGGCTGATAGAACAGCTTGGCGTGCAACCGCGACACGCGGTGACTCTGCCGTTTGAGCTCGTTGCGCAGCACGCCGAGGGCGTCATGCCGGCCGTCGGGCCGGACATGAGCCGCGCGCGCCAGCCAGCGCAGCGCCTCCTCGTCATCGGGCTCGGGCAACATGTGCGTGCGCTTGAGGCGCTGCAACTGCAGCCGATGCTCGAGCAACCGCAGGAACTCATAGGAGGCCGTCAGATTGGCGGCATCGTCGCGGCCGACGTACCCACCGCTACCCAGTGCGGCCAGCGCATCGACGGTGGACGCGACGTGCAGCGTGTCATCGGTGCGGCCGTGCACCAGTTGCAGCAGCTGCACCGCGAATTCGACATCGCGCAGGCCGCCGGTGCCCAGTTTGAGTTCACGATCACGCACGCCGGCCGGTACCAGCTCGACGACGCGGCGACGCATGGCCTGCACATCGGGGACGAAATCCTCACGCTCGCAGGCGGTCCAGACCATCGGCATCAGCGCCTCGATATAGCGCGCGCCCAGCTCGGGGTCCCCGGCGGCCGGACGCGCCTTGAGCAACGCCTGGAATTCCCAGGTCTTGGCCCACCGTTCGTAGTAGGCGACATGTGATTCCAGGGTCCGCACCAGCTGGCCCTGTTTGCCCTCCGGACGCAGCGCCGCGTCGACCTCGAAGAAGGTGTCCCCGGCGAACCGCATCATCTCACCGGCGACCCGGGTGGTGATCGCGTCGGCATTCTCCGCGACGAAGATGACGTCCACGTCGCTGACGTAGTTCAGTTCGCGCGCACCGCATTTGCCCATCGCGATGACCGAGATGACCGGCGCCTTCCCGGGGTCGTCGCACACGGTCCTGACGGCGATCACCAGCGCCGCGGCCAGCGCGGCGTCGGCGAGATCGGACAGGTGCTCGCCGACCGTGCTGAACTGCAGCACCGGCTCGTTCTCGACGGTCGGGGCCAGGTCCAGACCGGCCAGCACCATCAGCCGGTCACGGTAGAGCGTCTGCAGCGGCAGGCTGGCCAGTCGGGTGTCGGTGACCTCGTGCGCGGCGGCGACGAACTGCTCGGCCAACGCATCCCGGTCCGGCAGCCGCACCGCGCCCGCCAACAGCCGCCAGGACTGCGGGCGCGCGACGAGGTGATCACCGAGGGCGAGCGAACCGCCGAGCACCGCGAACAACCGCCCGCGCAGCGACTTGTCCTTCAGCAGCGCGGCGTTCAGCTCGTCCCAGTCGCTCTCAAGGGCGTCGGCGAGACGCACCATCGTGCGCAGCGCGGCATCGGCATCGGGCGCGCGCGAGAGCGACCACAACAACTCGACATGGTCGTCGGTGTTCCAGCCGAGCCGGTCCAGGTCCGCCCGGGCGGTCAGCTCGACCAGGCCCAGGCGCCCGACACCGGGCAGCTTGGGACGCTGTGTGACGGGTTTGGACACCCCCCCAAGCTACAGCGACAGGTAGTTCTTCAACTCGAACGGGGTGACGGTGCTGCGGTAGTTCTCCCACTCCGTGCGCTTGTTGCGCAGGAAGTAGTCGAACACGTGCTCCCCCAAGGCTTCCGCCACCAGCTCGGAGCTCTCCATCTCCTGCAGCGCCACGCCGAGGCTGCCCGGCAGCTCCTTGTAGCCCATGGCGCGCCGTTCCTCGGGCGTCAGGCTCCACACATTGTCCTCGGCCTGCGGACCGAGCACGTAGTTCTTCTCGACACCACGCAGGCCGGCGGCCAGCAGCACCGCGTACGTCAGGTACGGGTTGCAGGCCGAGTCCGGGCTACGCACCTCGATGCGCCGCGACGACGCCTTGCGCGGGGTGTACATCGGCACCCGCACCAGCGCCGAGCGGTTGGCCGCACCCCACGACGCCGCGGTCGGTGCCTCGCCGCCGTGCACCAGCCGCTTGTAGGAGTTCACCCACTGGTTGGTGACGGCACTGATCTCGCTGGCGTGCTCAAGGATGCCTGCGATGAACGACTTCGCGACATCGGAGAGCTGCAGCGGATCGTCGGGGCCGTGGAAAGCGTTGGTGTCACCCTCGAACAGGCTCATATGGGTGTGCATCGCCGAACCGGGATGCTCGGAGAACGGCTTGGGCATGAAGGAGGCCCGCACGCCATCGCTGAGGGCGACCTCTTTGACCAGATAGCGGAACGTCATCACGTTATCGGCCATGGAAAGCGCATCGGCGTAACGCAGGTCGATCTCCTGCTGGCCGGGCGCACCCTCGTGATGGCTGAATTCGACCGAGATGCCCATCTGCTCGAGGGCGTCGATGGCGTGGCGGCGGAAGTTGGGGGCCGAGTCGTGCACGGCCTGATCGAAATAGCCGCCGTTGTCGGCCGGTACCGGCGGGTCTTCGTCGTTGCCCGGCTTGAGCAGGAAGAACTCGATCTCCGGGTGCACATAGCAGGAAAAGCCGAGATCGCTGGCCTTGGCGAGCTGGCGGCGCAGCACGTGCCGCGAATCCGCCCACGACGGGGAACCGTCGGGCATGGTGATATCGCAGAACATCCGCGCCGAGTGATGCCTGCCCGCGCTGTCCGACCACGGCAGCACCTGGAAGGTGGACGGATCGGGGCGGGCGACCATATCGGCCTCCGACACCCGGGCGAAGCCCTCGATCGAGGAGCCGTCGAAGCCGATGCCCTCCTCGAAGGCGCCCTCGAGTTCGGCGGGCGCGATCGCCACCGACTTGAGGTAGCCGAGCACGTCGGTGAACCACAACCGGACGAAACGGATATCGCGTTCCTCCAGCGTGCGCAGCACGAATTCCTTCTGGCGGTCCATAGGCGAAGCCTAGGTACCGGCTGTTAAATCTGTGTTACGCGGCCGAGTCCGGTGGCGACGAATCGGCCGATTCAGCACCGCAACCCGGCCGGGGGCGGGGTCAGATCGGTCAGGAAGGCCAGCACCGAGGTGTCGACGCAGGCGTCGCCGTTGAACACCACCGTGTGTTGGCTGCCCTCGAAGGTCACCAACGGCGCCTGCAGCTGCGCGGCCAGGTTCACCCCGGCCTGGTACGGGGTCGCCGGATCACGCGTGGTGGACACGACGATGACCTTGCCCGGCCCCGGTGAGACGGCCGGGTGCGGCTCGCGGGTGGAGGACACCGGCCACAGCGCGCAGATATCGCGCGGCGCGTACCCGGTGAAGCTGCCGTACTCCAGGAAGGGTGCGGCCGCGCGGGTGCGTCGGTCGGCGTCCACCCACACCGCGGGGTCCGGCGAGAAGCGGGAATCGGCACAACGGATCGCGGTGAAGGCATCCTGCTGGCTGCTGTAGCGGCCATTCGCATCGCGACCCAGGTAGTTGTCGGCGAGCATCAGCAGGTCGCCGGCATCGGTGCCATGGGCCAGCCCCAGCAGACCGCTGGTCAGATAGGGCCAGTACCGCTTCGAGTAGAGCGCGTTGGCGGTGCCGGTGATCGCATCGGAGTAACTCAGCCCGCGCGGGTCGGAGGTGGCGCCCGGCCGCTGGACCAGCGGGTCGATCAGCGCGTGGTAGCGGCTGACGAAGGCGGCGGGGTCGGTGCCCAGCGGGCAGGCCGGCGAGCGGGCGCAGTCGGCGGCGTACTCGTCGAAGACACCCTGGAAACCGGCGAGCTGGGCGATGTTCCGCTCGATCGGCCCCACCGCCGGGTCCAGCGCACCGTCGAGCACCATGGCGCGCACCCGATCCGGGTAGCGCTCGGCGTAGGCGGTACCGAGCGCGGTGCCATAGGAGAAGCCGAGGTAGCTCAGTTGCTCCTCACCGAGGGCGGCGCGGACGGTGTCCATGTCGTCGGCGGCGGTATCGGTGCCCAGACCGGCGAGGAACGGCGCCCCCAGCTGGTCGAGACAGCGTTGACCGAACCAGCGGTAGACCTCTTCGGTGTGCGCGATCCCGGTCGGGCTGTAATCGACCATCGGCTCGCGCCGGTAGGCGTCGATATCGGCGTCGGAGCGGCAGCGCAGCTGCGGTGTGGAATAACCGATTCCACGCGGGTCGAAGCCTACGAGATCGAAGCGCCTGCCGATCTCGGTGTCGGCCAGGGCCGTCCCCATATCGGCGACGGTGTCCACCGCCGAGGCGCCAGGACCGCCGGGATTGACCATCAATATCCCGATCCGCTCCCCCGATGCGGGTACCCGGATGACCGCCAGCTGCGCCCCGTCGACGGCGACGGTGCCGCACTGCGCGGTGGCGATGACCGGCCGGTCACCCAGCAGCTGTGCGCAGCCGCCCCACGAGACGGCGGCCTGCGCCGGCACAACCAGCACGCCGGCCAGCAACAGTGGGGCCAGCAGCATCGCGAAAAGCCTGCCCGCCAGCCACATGCGGGCCATGCTCGCACGGGTCGGCGCGCCCGCTCGCCCGCGCACCGCCGCGGAGATCAGACGGTGACGTAGCCGTGACCTGTCGGCCGCCGGTCAGCAGCGGGTGCCCGGAGGCGGAACCTGGAGGTCGACAAGGTACTTGCTGGAGATGTCGTCGACGCACCGGTCGCCCTGGAACACCACGGTGTGCTGGGTGCCCTCGTAGGTCAACAGCGTTCCGCCGAGCTGGCGGGCCAGGTCGACGCCGGCCTGGTACGGCGTCGCCGGGTCGTTGGTGGTCGACACCACCAGGGTGGGCGGCATGTTCTGCACCCGCAGTTCGTGCTGCTCCGAGGTGGGCGGCACCGGCCAGAACGCGCAGGTTCCCATCGGCGCGTTACCGGTGAACTCGCCGTAGCTCAGGAACGGGGCGACCTCGCGGGACTTGCGGTCCTGTTCGATGACGACATCGCGATCCGTGATGGGGGGTTCGTCGACGCAGTTGACGGCGACCCGCACGTCGGTCGAATTGTTGTAGTGGCCGTCGGCGTCTCGACCCATGTAGAGGTCGGAGAGCGCGAGCATGGTGTCTCCGCGGCCGGCGCGCAGCTCGGTCAACGCATCGGTCAGATGGCGCCACAGGCTCGGCGAGTACAGCGGCAGGATGGTGCCGACCACCGCATCGCTGTAACCGAGCCCGCGCGGGTCGCGGGTCCGAGCCGGTGTGTCGACGAGTGGATCGACCAACGATTTGTACACCTCGGTGGCCTTGGCCGGATCGGTGCCCAGCGGGCAGTCCGGATCCTTGGCACAGTCGGCGGCGTAGTCGTCGAATGCGGTCTGGAAGGCCTTGGCCTGACGCAGATCGGCTTCCAGCTGATCGGCGTTGGGATCGACCGCGCCGTCGAGGATCATCGCGCGCACCTTGTCTCCACCGAACAGCTCGGCGTAGGTGGCGCCGATCCTGGTGCCGTAGGAGTACCCGAGGTAGGTCAGCTTCTCGTCACCGACAGCCTGTCGCATGGCGTCGAGATCCTTTGCCACACTTTGGGTTCCGATGTTGGCGAGGAACTCTTCGCCCATCTTGTCCACGCAGCGGTCCACGAAGGCCTTGGTCTCGGCCTCGATATGGGCCACACCCTCGTCGTCGTACTCGACCGTGGGGTCCGCACGTTGGCGATCATTGTCCTCATCTGAGTTGCACCACAGCGCCGGCCTGGAGGCGCCCACCCCGCGCGGGTCGAAGCCGACCAGGTCGAAGCGTTCCCGCACCGGCTGGGGCAGGCTGCTCACCAGCGAGGCGGCCGCCTTGACGCCGGATTCGCCGGGGCCGCCGGGATTGATGAACAGGGTGCCGATCTTGGTGCCGGTGGCCTTGATGCGCATCATCGCGATCTGGGCGACGTCACCATCGGGCTTGTCGTAGTCGACCGGCACGGACAGCAGCCCGCATTCGGCACCGGTGGGGATCTGCGACTCCCCCGCACCCGCCTCGCACGGCGCCCACTGCACGGGGGTGCCGGGCCGCGGCGCGGACAGCACGGCGCGACCCTCGACGGCGTTGCTGCATCCGGATACCAGCAGCAGTGTCATCGAGGCCGCGAGGATCCCGCGCGTGAGGTTCATGGCTGACCATGCTGCCATGCGCCGACATCACAGCAGGTGAGGGCGAGGTCAGGCGCGCGCCGCGGTGAGCAGGTCCCCCAATTCGACGGTGAAATCGTCGGCCATCTCCCACAGGTCGGGCAGCAGTTCGGGGCAGGAGACGATGCCGACGTCGAGCTTGCCGCGCAGCGACATCACGGTGATGTTGAGGCCCGAGCCGTGGAAGATCGGGCCCAGCGGATACATCGCGTTCACCTCGCAGCCCAGCAGGTAGAGCGGGACCTGCGGTCCCGGCACATTGGAGACCACCAGGTTGTGCACCGGCGCGGCGGCCGAGAGCTTGCTGCGGGCGTACACGCGCATGGCGATGCCGAACACCGCCGGGGCCGCGAACTGCGTCCAGTCCTGCAGCAGGGTGGCCCCGATGGCCGAGCTGTGTTGCTTGGCCACCGAATTCGCCTCGGCGATGACCCTGAGGCGCTCGACCGGATCGGCGATGTTGGTGTGCAGCGAGGAGAACATGCCCGAGACCTGATTACGGCCGGGCCGATCGGACTTGTCATGCACCGATACCGGGATCATGGCCACCAGCGAGGACTCCGGCAGCTCGTCACGGTCGAGCAGGTACCGGCGCAGGACCCCGGCGACCAGGGCCATCACCACGTCGTTGACCTTCACCCCGAAGCGGTCCTTGACGGTCTTGATATCTGCGAGGTCCAACTCGGCGAACGAAATGTTGCGGTGTCCGGTGACATTCGCGTTGAACGGGGTCTTGGGCGCGGCGAACGGGGCCGCCATGGTCAACCCCTTGGTGGCCCGGCGCGCGGTGTCGACGACGGTGGACACCGTCGAAGGCAGCACGTTCATCAGCTTCAACGGCCGGGTGACGAACCGAAATGCACCATTGATCGCGATCTCCAGCTCGGTCGCCGAGCCGGGGCCGTCCACCGGGTCCGGCGGCGGGGCGTCGGGCTCGGTGGTGCACAACGTCGACATCAGGTTGGCGCCGGTGACACCGTCGACCGCGGCGTGGTGCACCTTGGTCAACAGTGCCAGCCGCCCGCCGGAGTGCGCGTCGGTGCCCGCGACGTTCTCGATGACCCACATCTCCCACAGCGGACGGCTGCGGTCCAGCGGCAGAGAGGCAATGTGACCGCAGATCTCCGACAGCTCGGCGCGGCCGCCGGGTGCGGGCAGTCCGATCCGGTGCAGGTGGCGCAGCACGTCGAAATCGGGGTCATCGACCCACACCGGATGGTCGAGGTTGAGACGGCTGTCGGCGAGCTTCTCCCGGAACTCGGGCATCGCCTTGACCCGCATGGCCAGCTCGTCGCGCAACCGGTCGAAGGTGTAGCCGCCGGGCATCGTGGAGGTGTCCAGCTCGAGGATGGAACAGACGTGCAACGGCTGGGCTGCCGTCTCCAGATAGAGGAAGCTGGCGTCGAGCCCACTGAGTCGTTGCATGATGCCGATGGTAGGGCTGCCGGTGATCGGTGTGAGCAAATCCACTCGACCACGCTGTTCTCCCGATGCGCCCGAAGGTGGCAGACTTGTCGGCGTCAGAAGACCCGGGGACCCGAATGGGCCTCGAGGACTACCCGACAACCCACATCGAAGGACAAAGATGTCTGAACAGTCCGTTTATGGTGCCGGCAATACCCCCGTGAAGGTGCGCACGCACCACCTGCAGAAGTGGAAGGCCGAAGGCCACAAGTGGTCCATGCTGACCGCCTACGACTACTCCACCGCCCGGATCTTCGATGAGGCCGGCATCCCGGTGCTCCTGGTCGGCGATTCCGCTGCCAACGTGGTGTACGGCTACGACACCACCGTCCGCGTCACCATCGACGAACTGATCCCGTTGGTCAGTGCGGTCGTTCGCGGCGCCCAGCACGCGCTGGTGGTCGCCGACCTGCCCTTCGGCAGCTACGAGCGCAGCGTCGACCAGGCGCTGGAGACCGCGACCAGGTTCATGAAGGAGACCGGGGCGCACGCGGTGAAGCTGGAGGGCGGCGAGCGGGTCGCAGCGCAGATCGCCGCATTGACCCAGGCGGGCATCCCGGTGATCGCCCATATCGGGTTCACCCCGCAGAGCGTCAACGGCCTCGGTGGTTACCGGGTGCAGGGGCGCGGCGACAACGGTGACCAGACCATCCACGATGCGATCGCGGTGGCCGAGGCCGGTGCGGTGGCCGTGGTGCTGGAGATGGTCCCCGCCGAGCTCGCCACCCAGATCACCGGCAAGCTGACCATCCCGACCATCGGCATCGGCGCCGGTCCCAACTGCGACGCGCAGGTGCTGGTGTGGCAGGACATGGCCGGGCTCACCTCGGGTAAGACAGCGAAGTTCGTGAAGCGGTTCGCCGAGATCGGCACCGAGCTGGGACGTGCGGCTCGGCAGTACGCCGATGAGGTCGCCGGCGGGGTGTTCCCCGCCGACGAACACTCCTACTAGCCCTCGGCCTGTTCTCCGGCTCAGCCGAAGGCAGGCGCCCGTTTACCCACGAATGCCGCGACGCCTTCTCTGCCATCGGCGGAGGAGGCGTTCGTGGCGATATGGCGCGCCTCGTTCTCCAGCTGTGCCTCGTATCCGTTCGCGTAGCTGGACAGCAACAGCTGTTTGACCGCCGAGTTGGAACCACGGGCGCCCGTAGCGATCTGCTCGGCCAGCTCGGCCAACGTGTCGGGCAGTTCGGCGTCGGGAACGACGGTGGTGACCAGACCCCAGTCCAGCGCCTCGGCGGCCTTGACCACCCGGTTGGTGATCATCAGTTCCTGGGTGCGGCGCAGGCCGATGAGCCGCGGCAGCACGTAGCTGGCTCCACCGTCCGGGCTCAACCCGGCCTTGGTGTAGGCCATCGTGAACGATGCCGATTCGGCGGCCAGCACCAGATCACCGGAGACGCCGAGGGAGAAACCGGCTCCGGCGGCGACACCGTTGACCGCGGTGATCAGGACGGCGTCCATCCGGGCGAAGGTGGACATGGCCCGGTGCAGGTCGTTGGCCATGGATTTGACGAAGACGCCCGGGTCATCGGCGGCGGCCATGGCCTTCAGATCACCGCCCGCGCAGAAGAACCGGCCGGCGCCGGTCAGGGTGACCACCTTGGTGTCCGGGGTGTCGCAGAGCGTGGCGGCGGCGGCCAAGTCGCGCGTCATCTCCGCGTTCATGCCGTTGGCGGCGTCGGGCCGGTCCAGGACGATGGTGACGACGGACCCGTCCCTGGTGAACTTCAGCGTCTCGAAAGCGGTCATGGCGCACACCGTATTACCTGGCCACCGCCAGACGTCCCACCCGCCCCGGTTTCGGCCCGCTCCCGCGCCCGGTGGGTTGTTCGCCCGAATGTGGCACGCTGTTCACAACAAGCACCGGGTGCCACATCGAACAAGGGTGAACATGCCTGCCGACAAACCAAAGACGTCGCGCCACACCGAGGTTGAGCGCAAGTTCGACGTCGTCGAGAGCACGGTCTCGCCGTCGTTCGAGGGGCTCGCTCTGGTGTCCAGGGTTCAGCACCAGCCGACCCAACTGCTGGAGGCGGTGTACTACGACACACCGTCCCATGACCTGGCCGCCCACAAGATCACCCTGCGCCGCCGCACCGGGGGCACCGACGAGGGCTGGCATGTGAAGTTGCCCGCCGGGCCGGATGCGCGGACCGAGGTGCGGGCCCCGTTGGCAGACTCGGTGCCCGAGGACATCCGCGATGTGGTCGCCGCGATCGTGCGGGACCGTTCGCTGTCGGCCGTTGCGCGCATCACCACCAACCGGACGGTGTCGCTGTTGTTCGGCGCCGACGGCACGCCGCTGGCCGAGTTCTGCGATGACCAGGTCGACGCGGCGGCGTTGCGGCCCGACAGCGAGCCGCAGACCTGGCGGGAGTGGGAGCTGGAGCTGATCGGCCAGCCGCGCAAAGCCGCCGATCTGTTGGACCGACTGTCCAACCGGCTGTTGGACGCGGGCGCGGTACCGGCCGGGCACGGGTCGAAGCTGGCGCGCGTGTTGGCTACCGGTGAGCCGTCGACGGCCGGAGTCGAGACCTCCGATCCGGTGCGCCGGGCGGTGGCCGAGAACGTCGCCGAGCTGTTGGTGTGGGATCGGGCGGTGCGCGCCGACGCGTGGGATTCGGTGCACCAGATGCGCGTCACCACCCGCAAGATCCGGAGCCTGCTGGCCGACGAGTCGTTCGGGTTGCCCGAGGATTCCTGGATCCTCGACGAGCTGAAGCTACTGGCGGGCATCCTCGGGGTGGCCCGTGACGCCGAGGTGCTCGCCGAGAAGTACGAGAAGGCACTGGACTCGCTGGCCCCGGAGTTGGTGCGCGGTCCGGTGCGGGCTCGGCTGGTCGACGGTGCCAAGGCTCGCTATGCGGGTGGGTGGCGCCGGTCGTTGATGGCGATGCGCTCGGAGCGGTACTTCCGGCTGCTCGACGGTCTCGACGAGTTGGTGGCCGCGCCGTCGGAGACCACCGAGAAGTCCGGGTCGGAGTCGGCCGCGGCGAGCATGGCGGCGGCCTACAAGAAGGTGCAGAAGGCGGCGAAGGCTGCCGCCGACGATGGCACCGACGAGTCTCTGCACCGGATCCGCAAGCGTGCCAAGCGACTTCGTTATACCGCCTCGGCGATCGGTGACACCGCGGTGGAGGCCAAGGCCAAGACGATCCAGAGCCTGCTCGGCGACCACCAGGACAGCGTGGTGAGCCGGACCCATCTGCTGCACGAGGCCGACGCCGCGCATGCCGCCGGCGAGGACACCTTCACCTACGGCGTGCTGTACCAGAAGGAGGTCGAGGTGGCCCTTGAGGCCGAGGCCGGGATCGACGAGGCGTTGGCGTCGCTGAAGAAGGCCGTCAAGAAGTAGCGGGCGGACGAGCTGGCCTGTAAGCCGGATTCTGTACCGGCCTCCTGACGGAGGACCGATAGGCGACCATCCATCTGGACACACCGTCGCCGGGTGCCTCAAGCGGCCTACCCGCAAGCTCGGGCGAGCAGCCCTCGAACGCTCGCGCGACCGCAACCAGGTTGCGGCCTTCTTGGCCTTGCTTCGGGTGGGGTTTGCCTAGCCATCCCGGTCACCCGGGATGCTGGTGCGCTCTTACCGCACCGTTTCACCCTTACCGCCCTTGCGGGCGGCGGTCTGTTTTCTGTGGCACTTTCCCGCGGGTTGCCCCGGATTGCCGTTAGCAATCACCCTGCTCTGTGAAGTCCGGACTTTCCTCGAACCCCGGGTCGCCCCGTGGCCCGCGGCCGCCCGGCCAACTCGTCCGCGCGCGCAACGGTAGCACCACATCGCCGCTGGCCCAGCATCGTCGGGCGGCGGCGGTGAGCGGACGCCAGAGCTTTCCGCGTCAGAACGGCGGGTCGCCGTCGAGAGCGATAGCGGCTGCGTTGCGGGTGCGTTCGGCGTTGATGCGGTAGTCGCGGTCGTGTTGTCGGGTGCGTTG
>NZ_AOHQ01000109.1:0-62717 GCF_000416385.1 Mycobacterium sp. VKM Ac-1816D | reverse complement strand
TCAAGGCCGACTACGTCAAGGCCTTCTGGAACGTCGTCAACTGGGCCGACGTCCAAGACCGCTACACCCGCGCCACCACCACGACCGGCGGCCTCATCTTCGGTTGACGGTTTCGCGCGCGTCAAAAAGGGGGTACCCGGGCCCATCGAAGACGTCAATCGGCGGTACGGGGAGACACCATGAAGACGAGCGCGAGCCCGGTCCACGGCGCGGTGGACCGGGCCACCGACAGCGACGCATTCCAGTACGGCGCCCGCGCCGGCTTCGCGGCCAGCGGCGTGCTACATCTGCTGCTCGGATACATCATCCTGCGGCTCGCGCTCGGCAGCGGCGGCAACGCCGATCAATCCGGTGCGCTGGCCACCCTGGCCGGCCAGACCGGCGGTCAGGTCATGCTGTGGATCGCGGCGCTGGGATTGTTCGCCCTCGGGCTGTGGCACCTGGCCGAAGCCGTGGTCGGATCCAAGCCGACCGAACGATCCGGAGACGACGACTCGCCGGCCTGGAAACGTGCCAAATCGGTCGGCCTTGCGGTCGCGAACATCGCAATTGCGTTCTCCGCATTGCGTTTCGCCACCGGAGGCGGTAAATCCAGCGGCCAGCAGAACTCGGGTATGTCGGCACAGCTGATGCAGTCCGGTTGGGGTAGGGCCGTGTTGATCGTGATCGGGCTCGGGGTTCTCGGTGTCGGCGTGTACCACGTCTACAAGGGCGTGTCGAAGAAGTTCTTCAAGGATCTGCGCGTCTCCGGCGGCACGGGTATCACCGCGGTCGGCATTGCCGGGTACACCGCCAAGGGGCTTGTACTCGCCGGTGCCGGGATCCTCGTCATCGTCGCCACCCTGCAGGCGGACCCCGCGAAGGCCTCCGGTCTGGACGCCGCGGTCAAGACTCTGGGTCAGGCGCCGTTCGGCAAGTTCCTGCTGATCATCGCGGCCGTGGGGATCGCAGCCTACGGCGCCTACAGTTTCGTGCGCAGCCGGTACGGACGGCTCTGAGCCGTCCGTACCCGGCTCGTCAGCTCAGGGCGTCGATGAGTGCCGCCAGTTGACCGGGTGAGACCGCCACCCCGCAGGAGCGGCGCAGATCGATCAGCGGTCTGGCGATGTTCTGGAGATCCAGGAACTCACCCGGGTGGGTGAGGAAGTAACCGCGGATCGACTGTTCGGCCTCATTGGTCGGCTGATTGGCCGCCGCGGTCAACACATCGTTGGCCGACGGGTGCGTGTCCAGATAGCCACCGGCCTGCGCCAGCACGCCGCTGGCCACGGTCGCCAGATTGCTCGCCGAGCATGGCGGAGCGGCCTGCGCTGCGGGGGCGGCCGAGACGGAGATGACGGACGCGGCGAGGCCGGCGAGCGCGAGCGTGGCAATCTGTTTCATGCCTCGATCCTGCGTGATCGACCGTGCCCGCGCACCCGGTTGTCGCGAAATGGACATGTCGGACCCCATCGCTAGCGTCACGCCCATGTCCAACCCCACCCGTGTGCTCCGGTCCGATATCACCGCGCCCACCGGGTCGTTTGATGACGACGCCGCCATCGCGCTGGTGTCGCAATTCTGTGTCACCCACGATGTCGGCCACCGAACGGGTTACACCATCGTTGCGGCCCTGGATCGCGCGCTGCGTATCGCCTCGGTCATCGGCCCGGATCCTCGCTGGCGCCGGATGCACCGGTGGTCCGGCAACCGCGATATCGAGGACGCCCCGGGCACGGTGCGGCTGCGTGACGAGCGCGACACTCTCTACAACCACTTCGTGGCGACCATGCCCGAAGCCGAGTGGCTGCCACCGAACACCATCGTCTCGGCGCGCCGTTGGGCCCGCCACTGCGAGCCCATGCGTCGCGCGGTCCACCTCGGCCTCGGCTGGATCCTGCCGATCCACGGTGAAGTGCTCCTGGTGCCGATGCCGACCACTCGCTACCAGAGTGCCGACACCGATGTCGTGCACTGCGATACCGGTCGCCCGGCGATCGAATGGTCCGACGGCACCGGAAGATTCCACCTGCACGGGGTCGAGTTCGACGAGGCCCTGTACCGGTGCGTGCTCGCCGGTGAGCTGTCCGTGCGCATGATCTCGTCGCGGTGCACACGCGAACAGCGACCGGTCGCGCTGCGTTACCTCAGGTTCGACAGCGCCCGACAGGCCGGCGCCGCCCCTATCGGCGGCGGTCTCCACCGGCTGCCGCTGCCGCCGCGGCTGGCCAGAGATCGCACAGCAGGCCCGGGCCGGTGCCTGTACTTCCGTCGGCTGGGCGACAGTCAGTCCATCCAGTGGGTCGATCCGCAGTCGGTGTTCGATGATCCGGAGGCGTTATTGCGGGCCGAGCGAGATGCCTTCCCGTTGCGCTGCCTGTGAATAGTGGGGGAAGGCAAACCTTACCTAGGTAAGGATGTAAGGATTGCCTCATGGGTATCCACTTCCGACGGGTGATGGCACTGCTGTCCGTCCTGGCTGTCGTATCGGCGGCGACCGCGTGTTCGTCCAGCGATCAAAGCGATGAACTGCTCATCTACAACGCGCAACACGAGTCGCTCACCAAGGAGTGGATCGACGCCTTCACCAAGGAGACCGGTATCAAGGTCACCTACCGCCAGGGCGGTGACACCGAGCTGGGCAACCAGTTGATCGCCGAGGATGACTCCTCCCCGGCCGACGTATTCCTCACCGAGAACTCACCGGCGATGGCCGCCGTCGAAGACGCCGGGCTGTTCGCCGACGTCGACCCCGCCACCGTCGAACAGGTTCCGGCCCAGTACCGGCCCTCGACGAACAAGTGGACCGGTGTGGCCGCGCGCTCGACGGTGTTCGTCTACAACACCAGCAAGGTGCAACTGGGGCAGCTGCCGCGGTCGATCATGGATCTGCAGAAGCCCGAGTGGAAGGGCCGCTGGGGCGCTCCCCCGGCCAAGCCCGACTTCCAGGCCATCATCGCGGCCATGTTGCAGCTCACCGGCGAACAGGCCACCTCGGCCTGGCTGTCGGCGATGAAATCCGATGCGACCCTGCTGCAGGACAACATCGCCACACTGCGCGCGGTGAACGACGGGGAGATCGACGGCGGGATCATCTACCACTACTACTGGTTCCGCGACCAGGCGAAGACCAAGGAAATCAGCGGTAACACCGCGCTGCACTACTTCCGCAACGAGGATCCGGGCGCCTTCATCAGCATCTCCGGCGGCGGCGTGCTCGAGTCCAGCAAGAAGAAGGACCAGGCCCAGCAGTTCCTGAAGTTCATCACCTCCAAGACCGGCCAGGAGGTGCTGGAGAAGGGCACCTCGTTCGAGTACCCGGTCGCCAGCGGCGTGCCCGCCAACCCGGCGCTGCCCCCGCTGGACACCCTGCAGGCGCCTGCGGTGGATCCGTCCACCCTCGACGCGGCCAAGGTGACGGACCTGATGACCAAGGCTGGCCTGCTCTAGGTGGTTTCCACGCACACCGACCGCCCGACTCCCGGACCGCGACCCGCCGCACGCCCCGGCCCGGCACTCACCGGCGCCATCGGCGTGCTGGTGGCCGCCACCTTCATCCCGCTGGGGTATGTGGTGTGGGCGGTCATCAGCACCGGACCGGATCGCATCTACGAGCTCGTGGTGCGGCCCCGGGTCGGTGAGCTGCTGCTCAACACCGTCGGACTGGTCGTGGTGACGGTGCCGCTGTGCGTCGTGCTCGGTGTCGGTGCGGCCTGGCTCGTGGAGCGCACGGATGTGCCCGGCGCCGCGCTGTGGCGACCGCTGCTGGTCGCACCGCTGGCGGTTCCCGCCTTCATCAACAGCTACGCCTGGGTCAGCGTGTGGCCGACCCTGCACGGCTTCGGGGCAGGCGTGCTGGTCGCCACGCTCTCCTATTTCCCGTTCGTGTTCCTGCCCGCGGCGGCGACGCTGCGGCGGCTGGACCCGGCCATCGAGGAGTCCGCGCGCGCACTCGGGTCGGGAACGGTCGGCGTATTCGTCCGGGTGGTGCTGCCGCAGCTGCGGCTGGCCATTCTGGGCGGCGGACTGCTCATCGGCGTGCATCTGCTCGCCGAGTACGGCGCCTTCGCGATGCTGCGCTTCTCGACCTTCACCACCGCCATCTTCGAACAGTTCCAGGCAACTTTCGACGGTGCGGCCGGGGCAACCCTGGCCGGTGTCCTGGTGGTGCTGTGCCTGGTGCTGCTGGCCACCGAAGCCGTACTGCGCGGCCATGCCCGCTTCGCGCGGGTGGGCTCGGGTGCCCCGCGGGTGATGACTCCGATCCGGTTGGGCGGGTGGACCATTCCCACACTGGCCGGGCTGACGATCGTCGCGCTGTTGGCGCTGGGCGTCCCGGTCTACACGCTGCTGCGCTGGTTGTGGATCGGAGGGGTGGCGGTGTGGGATGCCGTCGACCTGACCCAGGCCATGGGGCAGACGGCAGTGCTGGCGGCGGTGGCCGCGGTGTTGACCACCCTGGCGGCGTTCCCGTTCGCATGGCTCGCGGTGCGGTATCGCGGCGCACTGTCCCGGGCAGTGGAGGGCGCGAACTTCGTCACCAGCTCCATGCCCGGAATCGTCACCGCGCTGGCGTTGGTCACCGTCGCGATCCGCTTCGCTCCCCCGCTGTACCAGACGGTGTCCCTCGTGCTCGGCGCGTACGTTCTGATGTTCCTGCCGCGCGCGCTGGTCAGCCTGCGCGCCGGGCTGGCCCAGATTCCGCCGGGGCTCGAGGAGGCTTCGCGGTCGCTGGGACTGTCGCCTACCCGCAGTTTCTTGCGGGTGACATTGCGGCTGATCGCCCCGGCGGCCGGCGCGGGGGCGGCGCTGGTGTTCGTGGCGGTGGCCACCGAACTGACCGCGACCCTGCTGCTCGCGCCCACCGGTACCCGCACGCTGGCCATGCGGTTCTGGTCGTTGTCCAGTGAGCTCGACTATGCCGCCGCCGCCCCGTACGCCCTGGTCTTGGTGGCGCTCTCCATCCCGGTGACGGTGGCACTCTTCCGCGAGGTGACGCATTCATGACCGATACGCTGGCCGTGCACGATCTGTCCAAATCCTTCACCGGCACACCGGTTCTCGACCAGGTGAACCTGATGCTGCCCACCGGCAGCATCACGGCCGTCGTCGGTGCCTCCGGGTGCGGTAAGACCACCCTGCTGCGCCTGGTCGCCGGATTCGAGAAACCCGACTCCGGCACCATCGACATCGCCGGACGCCGGGTGGCCTCGGCCCAGTCCTGTGTTGCCCCGCATCGCCGTTCGGTCGGTTACGTCGCCCAGGACGGCGCGCTCTTTCCGCATCTGACGGTCGGAGCGAACATCGCCTACGGGTTGGACGGCTCACCCCGCCGCGCCGAGGTTCGGTCGAGGGTCGCCGAACTACTCGAAACCGTCTCACTGGAGCCGACTTTCGCGCAGCGCCGGCCCCATGAACTGTCCGGCGGTCAGCAGCAGCGCGTCGCCCTGGCCCGTGCCCTGGCCCGCAAGCCGGCCCTGATGCTGCTCGACGAGCCGTTCTCGGCGCTCGACACCGGACTGCGGGCCGCCACCCGGCGTGCGGTCACCAAGGTCCTCACCGAGGCCGGGATCACCACCCTGCTGGTCACACACGACCAGGGCGAGGCGTTGTCGGTGGCCGATCAGGTCGCCGTCATGAGGGCCGGCCGGTTCACCGGGGTCGGCACGCCACAACAGGTCTATCGCGCCCCGGCCGATCGGTTCACCGCCGAGTTCCTCGGCGACTGCATTTTCCTGCAGGCGACCGTCCGTGATGGAGCGGCCGACTGTGCGCTCGGTCGGATACCGCTGTCGGGGACACCGGCCGCACGCTCGGGCACCGTCTTGCTGCGTCCGGAGCAATTGGTGGCCGCCACGATCGCCGATGCCGGACCGCACCCCGAACCCGGTATCGGCACGGTGCTGGCCACCGAATTCCTCGGCCACGACGTACTGCTCACCGTCGATATCGGCGAGACCGCTCCGATCACGGTGCGCCAGCACAGCATCGACCCGCCCGCGGTGGACACCAAGGTCCGCCTCACGGTCCTGGGTACCGCCCTGATGCTGCCATGAGAGATCTGATCGCCCATCTGCGTCGTCACGGTGAGCGCCCGGCAGTGCACACCGCAGAGACCACGGTCAGTTATCGGGCACTTGCCGGTCTCGTCGACGCCGCAGCCACCGAACTCGGTGGTCCCCGCAAGCTCGTGCTGCTGGAGACCCGCAACGATATCGACACGCTCACCTGGTACCTCGGCGCGCTCGCCGCGGGACACGTCGTGCTGCCGGTGCCACCCGGCGGAGACCACACCGACCTGCTGGACACCTACGCCCCAGATATCGTCATCGACGCGCTCGGCGCACACCCCCGCCGGGCGCCCGAGCGTGAGCTGCATCCCGAGCTGGCGCTGTTGATGTCCACCTCGGGCAGCACCGGCTCACCCAAGCTGGTCAGATTGTCGGCCGAGAACCTCATCGCCAATGCCCGTTCCATCGCCGAGTACCTCGACATTCGCGATACCGATTGTGCGGCAACGACGTTACCGATGTCCTACTGCTATGGACTGTCGGTCGCGCACAGCCATCTGCTGCGCGGTGCGGCCCTGCTGCTGACCGAGCTGTCGGTGATCGACGAACAGTTCTGGGATGTGTTCCGTGCCCATCGGGCCACGACGTTCGCCGGGGTGCCCTACACCTTCGACCTGTTGGACCGCATCGGATTCGACTCGATGGAGCTGCCGCACCTGCGTTACGTCACCCAGGCCGGCGGCGCACTGGCACCGCGGCGGGTGCGCGCCTTCGCCGAGCTCGGTCGCCGAAACGGATGGCAACTGTTCGTCATGTACGGCGCCACCGAGGCCACCGCCCGAATGGCCTATCTGCCACCTGAATTCGCCGCCGAGCGCCCCGAGGCGATCGGGCGCGCGATTCCCGGCGGACATCTGCGCATCGACGGAGATATCGCCGACGGCGACCAGGGTCGCATCGGTGAGCTCGTCTACACCGGACCCAATGTGATGATGGGCTACGCCCACGACCGCGCCGACCTGGCGACCGGCCGCGTCATCACCGAATTGCGCACCGGCGACCTGGCGCGTGTCGGTCCCGACGGTCTCTTCGAGGTCGTCGGCCGGGCCAATCGCATCGCCAAACTGTTCGGCCTGCGCATCGACCTACAACGGGTCGAGGCCGCGTTGCGCGAACGTGAGCTTCCCGCGCTGTGTGCCGTCCGCGACGAGGCTCTGGTCGTCGCGACGACCGCCCCGACATCGGTGGTGCGCAGCGCGGTCACCGGAATCACGGGTCTGCCCGCCGGGTCGGTCGACGTCGTCGCGGTCGAGCGGTTGCCCATGCTGTCCTCGGGCAAGCCGGACTATCCGGCGGTGCAGGCGCTGCGCACCGAGCAGACCGCCGCCGCCACCCCGTTGCGCGCCATTTTCGCCGACGTCCTTCACCTCGACCCCGCAGGCATCGATCCCCACGCCAGTTTCGTCGACCTCGGCGGCAACTCGCTGACCTACGTGTCCATGTCGGTGCGCATCGAACGCGCGCTGGGCAGGCTCCCCCGGCAATGGGCCCAGCTGTCGCTGGCCGAACTGGAAGCGCTGCAACCGCGGCGCCGCCGGTGGACGGCCACCATGGATACCAGCGTGGCGCTGCGCGCCGTGGCGATCGTGCTCATCGTCGGATCACATGCCGAACTGTTCGAGATGTGGGGTGGTGCGCACATCCTGCTCGGTGTCGCCGGCTACAACTTCGGGCGGTTCTGCCTGACCGGGGTCCCCCGCACGGAGCGGATCCGCCAGCTTCGCAACACGATCGGCTGGATCGCCGTACCGACCATCCTGTGGATCGCGATCACCATGTCGTTCAGCGACGACTATGGTTGGACGAATCTGTTGCTGGCCAACAAGATTCTCGGACCATTCGACAGCATGACCGCGGGCCGGTTGTGGTTCATCGAAGTGCTCGTCTGGGTCCTGGTGCTGCTGACGCTGGCGCTGGCGCTACCGGTGGTCGACCGGATCGAACGAGCGCACGGCTTCGGCTTCGCCGCGGTGTTCCTGGTCGCCGGGCTGATCCTGCGCTATCTGGTGACCGGGGAGGCCGCCTGGTTCAGCATGGCCGCCTTCTGGTTCTTCGCCGTCGGGTGGGCGGTCTCGAAGGCGACCTCGGGGTGGCAACGTGCCGCGGTCACCGCGGTGACCGCCGTGGGTGTGTACGGGTACTTCGACGACTCGGTCCGGGAGGCGTTGGTTCTCGGCGGTCTGGCATTGCTGATCTGGTTGCCGTCACTGCGTTGCCCGATACCGGCCGCGGGCGTGCTCGCGGTGCTGGCCGATGCCTCGCTCTACATCTATCTGACGCATTTCCAGGTCTACCCACTGTTCGGTGAGCACCGGTTGGCGGGTGTGCTGGCCGCACTGGCGGTCGGCGTCGGGGTGGCCCAGGCGATCCGCCGGTTGCGTCAGCGGTTGGCGGCCAGCCCCTCCTGGACCATCGTGGCGGCGAGGGCGCCGTCGGCGCGGACCAGCGATGCGGTGACGACGCCGCGCCCCCGGGCCGCCGCCGGGGACCGGGATTCCAGCAGATTCCACTGATCGGCCACGACGGGCCGGTGAAACCACATCGACGTGTCGGTCGTGCCACCGCGGTAGGTGCGGTCGCGCATCGAATGCCCGTGCACGGCGAAGATCGGGTCGACGCCGTAGAGGTCGGTGATGTAGACCGCGACCAGGGTGTGCAGCACCGGATCTGCGGGCAATGCAACCGTGGTGCGCCACCAGAAACGCCGCACGAAGTCCGGTCCGTCGCCCTGATCGTCGACCCGGATCTCGAATTCGTCCAGCGGCACCGATGGTGCCGGGCCCAGGGATCGGTCACGGTCCAACGCGTCCGGATGCGTGGGCATCGGGTGCGTGCCGTGCTCAGGCCCGGCCATCTCGGCCGAGAACGACACCGTCGCCGTGTTGAGCAGGCGGTCGTGCTGACGGCACTCGACCCGGCGCGCCGCGGCCGTCCTGCCGTCGTAGACCCGCTCGACGCGGTAATCGGCGCCGTCACCGGCCTCCCCGCCGCGCAGGAACTGCAGGTGCATGTTGGTCACCCGTTTCTCGGCGGGCACCGTGGCGATCGCCGCCGCCAGGCTCTGCGCGGCGAACAACCCGCCGAAGGATCGCTTGCCCGCGGGGCCCGCACCAGACCCGTGCCAGCTGTCGACCCCGGTCTGCCGCACGGTCAGCAGGTCGGTCAGTATGCTCACGCGACGACTCCCGACCCGACCAGTGCCTCGATCTCTGTGCCGGAAAGACCCAGAGTCGCGAGCACCTGTGCCGTGTGGTCACCGAGCGCCGGTGCGGGTACCGCCGGTGGATAACTGCCGTCGGTGGCGATGGGCAGCCCCGGAGCCAGATACCGGCCGATCCGGGGCTGATCCATGCTGGTGAACAGTGGATTGTCGGTGACGCGCGGGTCGGCGGCGACCTCGGAGAAGCTACGGTAACGCTCCCAGAGCACCGAGGTGGGTGTCAGGGCGGCGGTGACCTCCGCGGCGCTGTGCTGGGCGAACCACAGGGTGAACAGACCGGTCAGGGCGTCACGATGCCGGTAACGCTGCCCCTCGTCGGTGAAGTCCGCCCCCAACGCCGCGCCGAGCGCATCGACCGCCGCGGTGGTCCCCGTGACGTCGGCGAGATCCCGAAAGTGCCTGCCGGTCAACGCGACAACCATGAATACGGCGCCGTCGCCGCTGGTGAAGTTCTGACCGTACTGGCCGTACAGGGAGTTCCCGAGGCGAGGGCGTTCTCCCGCCCCGAGCAACACCTCGGTGAGGAAGCCGAGATTGCCCGCCGTGGCGAGCGCCACGTTCTCCAGCGGTATCGTGATGCGCTGACCGCCTGCGCCGATATCGCGTGCCCGCAGCGCCGACACCACTGCCAGCGCGGTGTACAGCCCACAGGACACATCCCAAGCCGGCAGCACGTGATTGACCGGGGCGTCGCACTCGACGGGCCCGGTGACCAGCGGGAATCCGACCGCGGCATTGACCGTGTAGTCGACACCGGTTCCTCCGTCGGCACGACCGGAGATCTCGACGTGGATGAGGTCGGGACGCAGGGAAACCAACTCGTCATAGGAATGCCATTGCCGCCCAGCGACGTTGGTGATGAGGACGCCGGCGTCGGCGATCAACCTGCGGACGATCTGCCTGCCTTCGACCGAGCGCATGTCGACCGCAACGGACTGCTTGCCCTTGTTCAGTCCGGCCCAGTAGATGCTGTCGCCGGCCTCGGTGACGGGCCAGCGCCGGTAGTCGGCGGCACCACCGACGGGATCGACCCGGATCACCTCCGCGCCCAGCTGCGCCAGCGTCATACCCGCCAGCGGCACCGCCACGAAACTCGATATCTCGATGATGCGCACCCCGGCCAGAGGTCCGTGCGCCACGCCAGTCATCCGGTCAAGCTATCAACCCCGGATCAGCACGGCCCGGTCCCGGCTACCGGTGAGCAGCGCGCCACGACCATTGTCGATCACCACACCTCGCACCCGGCAGGAGCTCGGGTCGGCGGCGTCGAATGCGCAGGTGACCTCTTCGGCCAGCACCGAACGGCCCTGGTGGGTGAACAGATAGCGGTAGCGGGTCTCGGTTTCACCGTGAGCGAGTTTCGCGGATTCGACGTCCAGTTCGACGTCCTCGGGCTTGTCGATGCCCAGCGCCGCCAGGACACCCTCGACCGAGAGCCGATCCAACGTGATCTCGCGGCGGCTCTCGGTGGACAACCGAACCGCAGCGGGGTGCTCGGATGCCGCCAGGAAACGGACGAGGCGCCAGCTGTCGTCGACACCGCGCAGGGCGATCCGTCGGCCGTCCGGGCGTAGCTCGGCGACCAGGACACCGTCATCGACGAAGAGCACCGTCGCACCGTCGATCGGACCCAGGCCGGCCGCCGCCCGCCGCAATGCGGACAGATCCCACGGCCGCACCCTGGCACCGAGTTCGTCGGCGGCCAGCGCGTGCACCGCGGCCGCGACGGCCGCTCGGATGGGGCCCTTGTTACAGCGCAGTGGCACGTCGTCGCGCTGACGCATCCGCTGCAACGCGACGACGACCTCCGGTGCCAGGTCAACACAGTCAGACACGACAAGCGACATTACGGCCTCTAGGTTTGGGTGATGAGCACCATCACCCTGGACACCCCCGAGGGCCCCATCGACGCACTGATCGGCATCCCCGCGGGTGCCGGACCGTGGCCCGGCGTGGTGATCGTGCACGACGCCATCGGCTACCGTCCCGACAAGGAGGCCGTCTCCGAACGAGTCGCGGCCGCCGGTTACCTGGCCATCACCCCCAACCTGTACGCCCGCGGCGGCCGTGCCCGCTGCATCACCACGGTGATGCGGGCAGCGCTGACCAAACAGGGTCCGGCCATCGACGACATCCTGGCCGCCCGGCGCTATCTGGTCGCGCGAACCGACTGCACCGGCACGATAGGGATCGCGGGATTCTGCATGGGTGGGCAGTTCGCGCTGATCCTGTCGCCCAAGGGCTTCGGCGCGGCGGCACCGTTCTACGGGACACCGCTACCGAAGAATCTGGCGGACACACTGCGCGGTGCCTGTCCCATCGTGGCGAGCTTCGGCGCCAAGGATCCGCTGGGCCGCGGTGCGCCTGCCGCTCTGAACAAGGCGGTCGGAGCCGAGCAGATCGACGCCGATATCAAGGTCTATCCGGACGCTGGCCACAGCTTCGCCAATCAACTGCCCGCCCAGGCACTGTTGCGGGTGACCGGCTTCGGCTACAACGAAGCCGTCGCCGAGGACGCGTGGAAGCGGGTGTTCACCTTCTTCGACGCGCACCTACGCGGTTAGGACCGCACCAGCTCCACCACCGGGATCACCCGGTCGGTCTTGCGCTGGTACTCCCCGAACTGCGGTTGGAGCGCAACCTGTTTGGCGTACACCTCGTCACGCTCGGCGCCTTCGAGGACCCGTGCCGAGGCCTGGTAGGTCTCGGTGCCGCATTCGACCGTGACCTGCGGGTGAGCCATCAGGTTTCGATACCAGTCCGGATCGGTGTCCGCGCCGCCCTTGCTGGCGAAGATGTAGACCTTGCCGTCGTCGATGAGAGGTACCAGCGGCGCGATGCGCTCGGTGCCCGATTTCGCACCGATGTGGTGCAGGAGGATCAACGGCTTACCGGTGAAAACCCCGCCCGCCTGGCCGCCGGTGGTGCGGAACTCCTCGATGACGGCCTGGTTCATCGCGTCGATGGCTGTTTTGTCCATACCGACTACATACCCGAGCAGCCGGACGCATATTCCCGAGAGTCAGTCGGGTAGGCGCAGCTCGGGCTTCTCGACCTCTTCGATGTTGACATCTTTGAAGGTGATGACCCGGACCTGCTTGACGAAGCGCGCCGGGCGATACATGTCCCACACCCAGGCGTCGGCGAGCCGTAGCTCGAAGTAGACCTCGCCGTCGGCGTTGCGGGGCACCATCTCGACGCTGTTGGCGAGGTAGAAGCGTCGTTCGGTCTCCACCACGTAGCTGAACTGCCCGACGATGTCCTTGTACTCGCGGTACAGCGAGAGCTCCATCTCGGTTTCGTACTTCTCGAGATCCTCGGCACTCATCTGCTCTGCTGTCCTTCGTCTAGGTTGGCATCCATCATTCCCCACCCGGCGTCACCATCAAAGCTGCGCGCCGCCGCTCCCGCGCCCGCGACTCGCCGGACGTTCGCAAACGAGTACCGGTGTTCGGCGCACGGCCCGAGCGTCTCCAGCGCGGCGGTGTGTACCGGTGTGCTGTAGCCCTTGTGTTCGGCGAAGCCGTAGCCAGGGTGTTCGCGGTCCATCGCGACCATCAGCCGGTCCCGACTGACCTTGGCAAGCACGCTGGCCGCGGCGATGCAGGCGGCCGCCGCATCGCCGCCGATCACCGGCAGGGAGGGCATCGGCAGCCCGGGGACACGAAAGCCGTCGGAGAGCACATAGCCCGGGCGCAGCGGCAACCCTGCCACCGCACGCCGCATGCCCTCGATGTTGGCGTGGTGCACCCCGCGCCTGTCGACCTCGACCGACGGTATGAAAACCACGTGATAGGCCAGCGCGTAACGACGGATCAGCGGGAAGAGGCGTTCCCGCTCGGCTTCGGTGAGTTTCTTCGAGTCATCAAGGGCAGCAAGGCTTTTGAACTTATTGGGTCCCAGAATGCAGGCTGCGACCACCAGCGGACCGGCGCATGCGCCGCGGCCTACCTCGTCGACGCCGGCCACCGGGCCCAGTCCACTGCGGTAGAGCGCCGATTCCAGGGTGCGCAGGCCGGATCTGCGGATCACGGCTCGGGGCGGCCAACTCGCCGGCACAGCACCGGCTCCTAGTCGGCCTGCGGGTTCACGCTGTCCACGCCGCCCCACCGGCCCGGCGGCCACGCGATGAACCGGGCCTTACCGATGACGTTGGCGACCGGGACCGTACCCGCCTCCGGATCACCGGTGCAGATCAGCCCACGCTGCGCGTCCTGCGGCAGGTTCGCACAACGGGAGCGTGAGTCCGCCGAATGAGTGCGGTTGTCACCCATCACCCACAATTTGCCCTCGGGCACAGTGACCGGCCCGAACTCGTTGCCGAGGCACGGGTAGACCGCCGGGTCGGCGTTCATCGTGGTGGGGTCCAGATAGGGCTCGTCCAGTTTCTTGCCGTCCACCGTGAGACCGGTGGCCGCGCGGCACTGCACGGTCTGACCGCCAACCGCGATCACCCGCTTGACCAGGTCGTTCTCGTCGGGGGGTACGAAGCCGATGAACGAGAGCGCATTCTGCATCCAGCGGATCGCGGTGTTGTCCGACCGGATCGACTTGTAGCCGATGTTCCAGTTCGGCGGACCCTTGAAGACGACGACATCGCCCGGCTCGGGCTCGGTGAACCGGAAGGTGAGCTTGTCGACCATGATGCGGTCACCGACGCAACCCGGGCAGCCGTGCAGCGTGGGCTCCATGGACTCCGAGGGGATCAGGTACGGACGGGCCACGAAGGTCAGCATCACGTAATAAAGGACAAGTGCGATGGTGACCAGGATGGCGCCCTCACGCAAGGCGCCGCCCTTCTTCGGCTTGCGCTGCTCGTCGCCGTCGGTATCGGTACCCGATTCCGGATTGGCGGTTTCCTCGGCGTCGTCGGTCACGGCATCAGGGTAGCCAGCATGGCTGAAAGCAGCCGGACCGGCGGGCGTGTCGTCATGACCTGACCGGCCAGCGTCAGCGCTTTTCCTTGATCTTGGCCTTCTTGCCACGCAGCTCGCGCAGGTAGTACAGCTTGGCGCGACGGACGTCACCACGGGTGGCGACATCGATGTGGTCGATGTTGGGCGAGTGCACCGG
The DNA here is from genome assembly GCF_000416385.1 of Mycobacterium sp. VKM Ac-1816D. NCBI lineage: Bacteria > Bacillati > Actinomycetota > Actinomycetes > Mycobacteriales > Mycobacteriaceae > Mycobacterium > Mycobacterium sp. VKM Ac-1816D. The sequence goes on along the minus strand of NZ_AOHQ01000109.1, from coordinate 48,374 downwards.
GAAGGTGCGCTCGACGCCGACGCCATAGCTTTCCTTGCGCACGGTGAAGGTCTCGCGGGCGCCGCCGCCCTGGCGCCGGATCACGACACCCTTGAAGACCTGGATACGTTCCTTGGAACCCTCGATGACCTTGACGTGCACGTTGACGGTGTCGCCGGGGCCGAATACCGGGATGTCGTCGCGCAGCGACGCCTGGTCGACGAAGTCAAGCGTGTTCATCGGTGACTCTTCCTTGCTGTGGGCGGCTCTTCGCGGGCGGCGCAACGTTCGCGCAGCCGAGCCGACGTATTCGGGCGGATCTGACTGGATGTGCCAGGCAGCAGGGACTGACCCTGCGCAGGCAACTGCTCAATTGTGCCAGACGAGGCGCGGCAGGCGAAATCGCACACCGGTCGGCCCGGGCTGCAGCCGTGTTCGACGGTGATTAGGCTACTGGTCACCGGGGTAGATGACATGCCTGAGCCATCGTGGCCGGCGATCCCCATCCACTCGAGTACCTGGAGGACTCCATGCCGCGGCCGGTGACCGCTTTCCACCTGGTCTTTGCAGCGGCGTGTACGACGGCTCTGGTGGCCGGGTGCGAGGCCAAGGGGTATGGCGCACCTGCGGTATCACCCGAGGCGCCTCAGCTCACCGTGATCGCCCCACTGGCGACGGCGGCACCGCTCCCCCAAGCTCCACCCGATCAGCCCGCCGCAACCTTCGACGGGCTGCAGGCCCGGGTCAACAAGGCCAGCGCCGATGCCGCCGCGGCCGGCGCCGACCTGACGGTCGCGATCCTGGACCGCGATACCGGCCAGATGGTGACCAACGGGGCTCCGGACCCCGTCGCGATCGCCTCGGTGGTGAAACTGTTCATCGCCGACGATCTGCTGCTCCAGGAGTCCGAGGGGCGGGCAGAACTCAGCCCCGAGGACCGTGTGATGCTCGACGTGATGTTGCGATCCTCCGATGACAGTGCCGCCGAGGTGTTCTGGAATCGCAGCGGGGGCACCGACATCATCGATCGCGTCGTCGCGCGGTATGGCCTGTCGATGACCAGCGCGCCGGGCAACGGGCGGTGGTTCAACACGACGAGCACGGTGACCGACCTGGTCCGCTATTACGACAAGCTGCTCGCCGGCACGGGCGGGCTTCCGCCGGAGCGGGCGAGCATCATCATCGCCAACCTGTCGCAGTCCACCCCGACCGCACCCGACGGCATGGTGCCCGGTGGGGTCTATCCGCAGCGCTTCGGCATCCCGGAGGGGATCCCCGGCGAACCGGTCGCGGTCAAGCAGGGCTGGATGTGCTGTGTCGGCGCCGATTGGATGCACCTGTCCACCGGTGTCATCGGCCCCGATCGCCGGTTCGTGATGGCCATCAGCTCAATGCAGGCCACCGGCGACGACGCGGCGCGCGAAACCATCACCGATGCCGTCCGCACGATCTTCCCCGGCGGGCACCTCTAGGGGCGAGACGAGCCGTGGGGATGACCTTTCGGTCACCCCCACGGATGGGGCCTTCAGGACAGGCCCCTCATCTCATGTCGTCAGAGGTCACTCTCCGCTGTCGGATCCGGATCCGCTCGACTTGGTGTCGCCACGATCGGAGTCGCTGGAGTCCTTGGCACCCTTGGACTCGCTGGAGTCCTTGGCACCCTTGGACTCGCTGGAGTCCTTCGCGTCCGTGGACTCGTTCGCGTCGTTGGCGTCCTTCTCGTTCTTCAGGTCGTCCTTGAGCTCGTTCTTCAGGTCGTCCTTGGAATCCTCGGAACCCTCGTCGTCCTTCAGGCCATCGGTCAGGTCGCCGGCCTGCGCGCCGCCGTCGGCATCGGTGAGATCGGCGGCATCGCCGTCGGTCACATCGGTCACCTCATCAACGACCTCGATGCTGTCGGTGACCTCGTCGACGATGGTCGACTCCCCCGAAACCGGCTCGCCCGCAACAGGATCGGTCGCCGCTTCGGCGGATTCGGGCGACTGACCCTCGGCATCGGACCGCAGACCCGTCTGCAGCACCAACCCGGCGGCTGGATCGGTTTCCTGCACTGCCGCCGCCTCGGGCAGCGGTTCGGGCCGGGGGAAGTTGAGGGCACGGGCGATCTGCTGCGGCAGCTGCGCGAAGAAGAAGTCGAAGGTGCCCTGCGGGGAGAGCAGACCCGGGAAGGTCTGACCGCTGCCCGGCTCCCAGATGGGATCGTCACCGCCGAGGAAGCCCGGCACGTAACCGTTGACGAAGGCACTCATGATCTTCACCGGCGCGTTGACCAGATGACTGAGAGCATCCACCAGGTTGCCGCTCGTCACCGCCGACATCGTGGCCTGGACGATCTCGACGGTCTGGAATGTCGCCGTCACCGCGGGCGCCAGCATCGCCCTGCCGAAGTTGCCGATCACACCGCGCGACAACAGGCCGGGGCCATCGAGCTCGCCGTCGGGCCTGACCGTGGTCATCCACGACGTGCCGAGAATCCGGCCGAGGGTGCCCAGGCCCAGATCGTCGAGGAAGTCGCCAGGGATGCGCAGCAGGTCCAGCGACGCGGCACGCAGGTGCACCAGCCCGTCCACCAGGAACCAGTAGTTCAGTTCACCGAAGGCCTCGACGACCTTGCCCTGGGCCAGCAGGCCCGCGACCAGCGGAAGCACCGCCGGACGGATGACCTGCTCACCGGTCTCCGGATCCAGGATCGGTCGGCCGGCGGTGTCGAAGGACGGGCGACTGACCACCAGTGCTGCCAGCGCGTTGAAGGCCGCGCTGCCGATGTCGCTTGCGCCTTCCAGGATGCGCGGGCCGTACTTCCCGGGGGCCGCGATGGTCGCGCCGATGGTGCGACCGGGGTTGAAGACGTTGCGGACCGTATCGGCCAGTTCAGCCTGGACGGCCGGTGTGCCCAGGGTCGCACCGAGCGTGGTCCACTGGGTGTTGATATTGCCGCCGAGAGTGTTCAGGTTATTGCCGGTGGCTTGTAATGCGCTCTGCAGCACCACGAACGGGTTCTCGAAGGCTGCGAGCTCGACGGCCTGGTGACGGGCCTGGGTGCTGGCCGCCAGCGCTGTCGGTGCCGTCACCACCGGGGCAGCGACCAGGGCACCTGCGGTTGCCATTGCCACACTGGCTGCAAAAAGTTTGCCAGGACGGGGAGCCGATGCCGACTCGTTCGGGGAGCCGAAACTGCGCTCCGATGAGTCGGCAGGTAGAGACATTGGCACGAATTCTCCTTTTTTGACAGCGGCGTCAGCTAGACGCGTCGGAACGTTAGCTGCACTGTACGGAGAACACAATAGGTATGCCTAACCTATGTTGAGAGAACTCTCAGCTTTCTCAGCTCTGCTTTCCTGCCCGTCGGTCGGCACCGACAAGAACATGTGGGAAGCGAGTTCGGCTGTCCCTCTTACCGGCCGGGCCACCGGTTGCGGCGCACCGCCGGCCGCGGATCAGTCGAGAAGGTCGGGTCTGCGTTCCCTGGTGCGTTGCACCGACTGGGCGTGGCGCCAGGCCGCGATCTTCGCGTGGTCGCCGGACAGCAGGACAGGCGGAACCTCCAGCTCACGCCAGACCGGCGGCCGGGTGTAGCTGGGCCCCTCGAGCAGTCCATCGGAATGCGAATCCTGTTGATGCGACTCGGGATTACCGAGCACTTCCGGAATCAGCCGAACCACGGCCTCGATCATCACCAATGCGGCCGATTCGCCGCCGGCGAGCACATAGTCGCCGATCGACACCTCTTCGACCCGCATCCGCCGGGCGGCATCATCGGCCACCCGCTGATCGATACCCTCGTAGCGCCCGCACGCGAACACCAGATGTTGCTCGGCGCTCCACCGTTGCGCGGTGCTCTGCGTGAACGGCCGTCCGGCAGGGGTGGGCACCACCAACAGCGTTTCAGGCGTGCAGATTTCGTCCAGCGCCGCTCCCCACACCGGCGCCTTCATCACCATGCCGGGACCACCGCCATAGGGCGAATCGTCGACCGACCTGTGCACATCGTGGGTCCAGCGTCGCAGGTCATGTACCCCGAGCTCGACGATGCCGGCCTGTATTGCCTTGCCGGGCAAGGCTTCGTGCAACGGATTGAGATAGGCGGGGAAGATCGTGACGACGTCCAGCCGCATATCAATCCATATCGAGCAGGCCGTCGGGCGGATCGATATCCACGGTGCCGTCGGCCAACGACACGGCGGTGACGATGGCGCTGACGAACGGGACCAGCACCTCACGGCCCTCCGGGGTCTTGATCGACAACAGCTCCCCCGCCGCGGTGTGCAACACCTCGGCAACGGTGCCGATCACCGTGCCGTCGACGGTGCGCACGGCCAGCCCCTCGAGCTGGTGATCGTAGAACTCGTCGGGATCATCGATGGGTGGCAGCTGCTCGGTGTCGACGAGGAACAGCGTGCCGCGCAACGCGTCGGCCGCATTACGGTCGGACACGCCGGTCAACCGCATCAGCAGTCGACCGGCGTGCTCGCGCACCGTCTCTATGACAAAGCTTCGCTCCGGACCGCCCCGGGCCGCGCGACCGCGCAACTGCGCACCGGGGACGAACCGCTGCGCAGGGTCGTCGGTACGGATCTCCACGACGACCTCGCCGGTGACACCGTGTGCCTTGGCGACCCGCCCGATGACCAACTCCATGACGCTACTGGTCGGTGTCCACCACGTCGACACGGATCCCGCGCCCGCCGATCCCGGCGACCAGGGTCCGCAGCGCGGTGGCGGTACGCCCGCCGCGGCCGATGACCTTGCCCAGGTCGTCGGGATGCACATGCACCTCGACCGTGCGACCACGACGGTTGGTGACCATGTCCACCCGGACATCGTCGGGATTGTCGACGATCCCGCGCACCAGGTGCTCTACGGCGTCGACGACGACGGAACTCATTCGGCGGCGGGAGCTTCGGCCGCGGCCTCTTCGGCAGGAGCCTCAGCAGCGTCGTCGGCCTTGGGGGCCTTCTTCTTCTTCTGGGTCACGGCCTGACCGGTCGGCGCGTCATCGGCGGCGGCCAGTGCGGCGTTGAACAGATCGAGCTTGGAAGGCTTGGGCTCCTTGACCTTCAAGGTGCCCTCGGCGCCCGGCAGGCCCTTGAACTTCTGCCAGTCACCGGTGATCTTCAGCAGCGCGAGGACGGGCTCGGTCGGCTGCGCGCCGACGCCCAGCCAGTACTGCGCACGCTCCGAGTCGATCTCGATCAGGCTCGGCTCTTCCTTCGGGTGGTAACGGCCGATGACCTCGATCGAGCGGCCGTCGCGGCGGTTACGCGCGTCGGCGACGGAGATGCGGTACTGGGGGTTGCGGATCTTGCCCATACGGGTGAGCTTGATTTTGACAGCCATGAATCACTCCTGTGCATTGCCACGCTGCAATTCGGCGATCTCCGGCGGGATGCCGGGATCCGGTTTTGCCTTACGTGTGTGACCGCCGCGCGGCGCATCTAACGGGTCGCGAACGGACAGCGGCCCATTCTGCCAGAGCAGCCAGGGCACGCCCAAATTCAGACGACGCGTCGGCGGGGCCGACTCAGACAACCCGGTCGAAGCACTTCTCCTCGACGCGCTTGGTCATCCGCCAGCCCTCGGCGGTACGGATGAACTCGTCGTCGTACCAGAGCCCGCAGAACAGCACCTGGCCCTCCCCGCCCAACACCATCGGGTTGAAGCACAGCGTGCGCGAGATCGCGGTGTCGCCGGCGATCCGCACGTCGACGTTGCCCAACATGTGCGCATAGGCCGGGAAGTTCGGCAGCACCTCCGACAACCACGCCTTGACCTCTGGGTAGCGGCCGTCGACACCACCCATGGCCCGGTAGTCGATATAGGCGTCGGCAGTGAACACCTGGTCGAGATCATCGAACCGGCGCGAGTCGATCGCGGTGGAGTAGGCGATGAGCAGTTGCTGTATTTCCAGACGGTCGGAGATCTCTTCGATGCTCAGCACCACTCGATTGAACCATTCATCACTGCTGGCCGGCGGGACCTTCCGCGGGAGGCCAGTGCTCGCCCGACCATTCGCCCGGTTCGGCGTGGTCGCCGCGGGACAGCGGCACCCACTGTTCGGTGGGTGCGGGCTGCTTCGACGACGGGAAGTCGCGCAGTTGGCCGGACGGTTTGGCATCCCATTTCGCGAACGTCAGCGGCGTCTGCAACCAGGCGAACAGCAGGTTGTAGACACCCTCAAGGGAATCGATGTGGGTGCGCTCCCAGCCGTGGCTGCCATCCAAGCCGAAACCGACCAACGCGGCCCGGGTGTTGGCACCGGCCTCGATCGCCGCGGCCGCATCGGAGCGGTAGTAGCGGAAGACGTCGCGCGCATGCGGGATCTGCTGTTCCTCGGCCAGCCTGCACAACTTGCGCGTCAGGTGATAGTCGAACGGTCCGTGCAGATCGGCCATCGGGATGGTCACGCCGTCCTCGATGGAATGCTGGCCGGGGGCACACACCGCGTTGTCGACCGACACCAGTTCGGCGACGTCGGGATCCAGACCATGGCTGGCGCCGTGCCCGACCTCTTCGGTGATGGTGACCATGATCGTCGTCGTGTGCGGCAGCACGATCTTCTGCTCGGCGACGGTCTTGGCGAGCGCGAGTGCCACCGCGACACCGGCCTTACCGTCCAGATGCCGGGAGACGATATAGCCGTCCGAGGTCAGCTCGGGGGCCGCGATCAGTGCGACGAAGTCGCCGACCCGAAAGCCGAGCCTTTCCAGATCGGCCCGATTGGTCACCTTGCGATCGATGCGGACCTCGACGTGTTCCCATTCGGTGGGCTGGGTGTCGATCTCGTCGCCGAACGCGTGACCGGAGGCCTTGAGCGGCATCACCGTTCCGGTGAAGAACTCGTCGGCGTCGTCGGTGAAGATCCGCACCCGGGCGCCCGTGGCGAAACGGGCCGAGAACGTGCCCACCGGGATCAGCTCCAGGCGGCCGTTGTCCTTCAGATCGCGCACCATGCAGCCGATGGTGTCGGCATGCACCACCACCGCACGATCGGTGGTGCTGGATTCACCGGGCAGCACCGCCGTCAACGCACCGCGGCGGGTCAGGGTGAACGGCACGCCGATCTCGTTCAGTGTGTCGCCGATCAACTGCATGACCGCGTCGGTGCGACCCGACGGACTGGGCGTCTGCAGCATTGCCAACAGCGTGTCGATCATCCACGCCCGGGTCTCTTCCGGCATCACCGCACGTTCGGACACCATGCCTCCTTCTCAAGCATTGATTACGGGACGCCCGAACAGTCCAGGCGTCCCCGACGTACCGCTAACCCTGGTCGACAGGATCGGGCTGCCACGCCCAGGGTGTCGCCGCGGTCCGGGGAAAGAGTAGATCCACGAAAGCCTGCGCCGTCGGGCGCGGTTCGTGGTTGGCCAGGCCCGGACGCTCATTGGCCTCGATGAAAACGTACTCCTCGCCGTCGACCGACGGGACCATCAGGTCGATACCGGTCACCGGGATGCCGATGGCATCGGCGGCGTCGACCGCCACCTTGGCCAGCAACGGGTTGAGGTCATCGGTGACGTCGACGATCGTGCCGCCGGTGTGCAGGTTTGCGGTGCGCCGCACGACCAGACGCTCGTTGGCGGGCAGCACATCGTCCAGCTCCCAGCCGGCTTCGCGCACGGTGTCCTCGGTCACCGAGTCCAGCGGGATGCGGGACTCCCCCTGGGTGGCCGCCGCCCGGCGCCGACTCTGGGCTTCGATGAGCGACCGCACGGTGTGCTTGCCGGTGCCGATGATTTCCGGCGGGCGGCGGACCGCCGCCGCGATGACCTTGCCGTTGATCACCACGATGCGCAGATCCTCGCCGGCGCAACGTTCCTCGATCAGCACGTCGGGACAATGCTTGCTCGCCAGCTGCAGCGCGCGGTCCAGCTCGTCGTGGCGGGTCACCCCGACGGTGATACCGGCGCCTTGCTCACCGCGGGCTGGTTTGACCACCACCGAGCCGACCTTGGCCAGGAAGCGATGATCCTCCTCCCCGAAGGTGGCTGTGACACCCTGGGGCACAACGATTCCGGCCTCGCCGACCACTTTGCGTGCGATGCGCTTGTCGTCACACCGGCTCATCGCCACCGCATTGGTCAGCTCCGAGAGCGACTCCCGCGTGGTGACGGTGGTGCCCCCGTGCGTGAGCTGCAGGTACCCGCCCTGGGCATCGAGGACCTGGACGGCGATACCGCGCAGGATGGCCTCGTCGGCGATGATGCGCGCATACGGATTGAGTTGATCGAGCTCTTCCTCGGGTTGTGTGGGTGCGAAGAGCTTTTCGTTGATCGCGTTCTTGCGCTTGACGCCGAGTTCGGGAACGCGCTGGAAGCCCATCCGCTCGTAGAGGGCGATGGCCGCATCGTTGTCGTGCAATACCGACAGGTCCATCTGGGCTCGCCCGCGGGCGATGAACTCCTCGACCAGCGAGCGCACCAGCAGCCCACCGGCGCCTGGACGACACAACGTCGGGCTGACGGCCAGGCACCACAGGCTCGAGCCGTTCTCCGGATCGTCGAACAACTGAGCGTGATCGATGCCGGTGACGGTGCCCACCACCGATCCGCTCTGGTCGTCGACCGCGACCAGATAGATCATGTGCTCTTCGGACTGGCTGTTGTGCCACATCAGGTCGACGTCGGCGGGCACCATTCGGCACTGCAGATAGATCTCGTTGATGGCGGCGCAGTCCGCCATGGACTGCACCGGCCGCACCGTCACGCCGGGCAGGTCTTCGGGGCGGTAGGCCAGTGGCGTGGTGAGGTCCAGGCGATAGGTGAAGCTCGGGTCGATGAAGAATTCTTGCGGGTTGAGGGCCACGAACACGTGCGGCGCCTCGAGGTACATGCCGATATCGCGGCGACCGCTGGCCTCGGCGCGCAGCGCGGTGCCGAGTTGACCCGGATCGTCGAAGGTCTGTCCGAAGACCAGTCGGCCCCAACCGAGGTCCTGGATGACCTGTTTCGGCGGGGCGTCGCCCTCTGGAGTCGCCTTCTCCGGGGTCATCTCGTCGTTACCCCATCCACATGGTGCGCCAGCCAGAGTTCCAGCAGCCCGAGCTGCCACAGGGGGTTACCCCGAAGCGGGGTGTGGTAACCGTTCGGATCGGCCAGCAGTCGGTCCACTTCGGTCTTGTCGAACAGGCCGCGGGACCTGGCGCCGTCGCTGTGCAGCGCATCGCGCACGAGGTCGAGATAGGGCCCGGCGAGGTGTTTGAGCGCCGGGACCGGGAAGTAGCCCTTGGGCCGGTCGATCACCTCGTGCGGGATGACCTTGCGGGCTGCCTCTTTCAGCACGCCCTTGCCCTCGTAGGCGGTCTTGAGATGCGGCGGGCAGGTCGCGGCGAGTTCGACCAGTTCGTGGTCCAGGAAGGGCACCCGCCCCTCCAGCCCCCACGCCATGGTCATGTTGTCCACGCGTTTGACGGGGTCGTCGACCAACATCACCGTCGTGTCGAGGCGCAGCGCGCGATCGGTGGCCGTCGCCGCACCGGGTGAGGCGAAGTGCCGGTGGACGAAATCGCCGGCGATATCGTCGTCGAGGCGCCAATTCGGTTGCAGTAACGCGTTCAGTGCGTTGTGGTCGCGGTCGAAGAAGGCTTGTCGATAGCTGGCCAGCGCGGCGCCCGGATCACCGTCGGGCGCGTGGGCCATCGGCGGGTACCAGTGGTAGCCGGCGAAGATCTCGTCGGCGCCCTGCCCGGACTGCACCACCTTGACATGCTTGCTGACCTCTTGGGAGAGCAGGTAGAAGGCCACACAATCGTGGCTCATCATCGGCTCACTCATCGCCGCGATGGTTCCTGACAGCGCGGGCAGCATGCGGGCGGTGTCGATGCGGATCTGGTGGTGGTCGGTGCCGTAGTGGCGGGCGATGATGTCGGAGTACTTGAACTCGTCGCCCTCCTCACCGCCGGCGGCCTCGAATCCGATGGAGAAGGTGGCCAGGCCGTGCTGGCCGGCCTCGGCCAACAGTCCGACGATCAGGCTGGAGTCCAACCCGCCCGACAGCAGGCAGCCGACCGGCACGTCGGCGACGAGCCGGCGCTCGACGGCGGTCCGCAGCGAGGCCAGGATGGCCTCTTCCCATTCGGTGTCCGACCATGCCGAACGCTCGGCCGACCGCTCGAATACAGGCTCCCAGTAGGTGTGTTGGGTGCGGGTGCCGTCCGGCTCGATCCGCATGATGGTGCCCGGCGGCAGTTTCTTGACACCGGCCACGATGGTGTGGGGGGCGGGAACCACCGAGTGGAAGCTCAAATAGTGGTGCAGCGCAACGGGATCGATCGAGGTGTCGACCCCACCGGCGGCCAGTAGCGCCGGGAGCGAGGAAGCGAACCGCAATGCGTCGGGGGTATCGGTGTAGTACAGCGGCTTGATGCCGAGCCGGTCGCGGGCCAACAGCACCCGACCGCTGTCCACCTCGGTGACCGCGAAGGCGAACATGCCGTACAGGTGGTCGACGACCCTGTCGCCCCACTCGCGGTAACCCTTGAGCACGACCTCGGTGTCGCTGTGGGAGAAGAATCGGTAGCCCTTGCCCAGGAGTTCCTGACGCAGCTGCGGGTAGTTGTAGATACACCCGTTGAAGGCGACCGTGAGCCCGAGTTCGGGGTCGTGCATCGGCTGTTGGCCGTGGCTGGACAGGTCGATGATCGCCAGTCGGCGGTGGCCGAGGGCGATACCGCCCTGGGACCAGAAACCTCCGCTGTCGGGGCCCCGCGGCACCATGGTTTCTGCCATTCGGGCAATGGCTCCGAGATCTGCCGACCGGCCGCGAGCAACCTCGCCGGCGATGCCGCACATTGTTTTCGTCCCCCTCGATGGTCGATGGCCACTCTGGTTCGCGCTGGTCTTACGTTACCGGTGAGCGCACCTTCCAAACCTCTGGGTGCAAAAGGTAGTTAGGGTCACAAGCCATGCGAAGGCTTGTCGCCGGTCTTGTGTCGGCCCTGTTCCTGGTGACCATCGGCGCCGGTTCGGCCAGTGCCGATATCGGGGTGAATCAGCCCGTGGGTTCGCTGCCGATACCCGATGGACCTGCACAGGCATGGGTGGTCGCGGATCTGGATTCGGGCGCGGTGCTGGCCGCCCGAGACGAGTTCACGCGCCACCCACCGGCGAGCACGATCAAGGTGTTGCTGGCCCTGGTCGCACTCGACGAATTGCCGCTGGACGCGACGGTGGTCGCCGATGAGGCCGACACCAAGGTGGAGTGCAACTGCGCGGGTGTGGCCCCCGGCGCGACCTATACGGTGCGTCAGCTGTTGGAGGGTCTGCTGCTGGTGTCGGGCAACGACGCAGCAAACACGCTGGCGACGATGCTCGGTGGCAGGCCGGCGGCGCTGGAGAAGATGAACGCCAAGGCCGCCGCGATCGGTGCCCGCGCCACCACAGCGGGCTCCCCCTCAGGGCTGGACGGGCCGGGTATCGACATCTGGTCCTCGCCGCACGACCTTGCGGTGATCTTCCGGGCCGCGATGGCCAATCCCGCGTTCGCGGCGATCACCGCACAGCCGACGGCGGTCTTTCCCGGTCGCAACGGCGACCGGGTCCTGGTCAACCAGAACGAGCTCCTGACCCGTTACCCCGGCATGCTGGGCGGCAAGACCGGGTTCACCGACATGGCGAGAAAGACCTTCGTCGGTGCGGCCCAGCGGGACGGACGCCGTTTGGTGGTGGCGATGATGTTCGGCCTCGTCCGCGAGGGCGGTCCGACCTATTGGGATCAGGCGTCGGCGTTGCTGGACTGGGGCTTCGCCCAGGACCGCGCCGTCGGCGTCGGCGCCTTGTAGTAGGCGCCTTGTAGTCGGCGACCGGCGTCGGAGTCGAGACCGGACGGAGACCGGTTCGAGTCCTGCCGACCGTACGCTCACGCGGGTGCGGCATCTGCTCGCGGCGACCGCGCTCGCCCTCAGCACGGTCATCGCGGCGCCCGCTCACGCCGCGCCCGCCGTGGAACCCGTTGGCGCCCAGACGTTCACCAACGGTCCCGCCAAGGCCTACCTGCTGGCCGATCTGGATACCGGCCGGGTTCTGGCCGCCAACGACCCCCACGGTTCCTACGCCCCGGCAAGCACCATCAAGGTGTTGTTGGCCATGACGGTGCTCGACAATCTGCGGCCGGACAATTTCGCCAGAGCCAACACGTCGCACACCAAGGTCGAATGCTCGTGCGTGGGACTCACTCCCGGCCAGCCCTACACCGTGTCCCAGTTGCTCAGCGCGCTGCTCATGGTGTCGGGCAACGACTCGGCGAACATGCTCGCCGACATGCTGGGCGGCCAGCGCAACGCGGTCGCTGCCATGAACCGAAAGGCCGCCAGCGTCGGTGCCCGCAACACCCGAGCATCCTCGCCCTCAGGGCTGGACGGCCCGGGCTGGGAGTCGGTCACCACACCCCATGATCTGGCCGTCATGTTCCGCGCCGCGCTGCGCTATCCGCTGATCGCCCAGATCATGGGTTCGAGATCGGCGGCGTTTCCCGGGCGCACCTTGGCCAACCAGAACGAGCTGCTCACCCGCTACCCCGGTGATCTGGGCGGTAAGACCGGCTTCACCAACCTGGCCCGCAAAACCTACGTCGGCGCCGCCCAACGCGGCGACCGCAGGCTCGTGGTGGTACAGATGTACGGCTCGGGTGATCTGTACGGCCAGGCGATCAGCCTTCTCGACTGGGGTTTCAGCCAACCCTGACCGGGGTGGCTCGCACAATCGACGGCCAAACAAGTAAGGTCACCCTAATTTGAGCGTCGGACAGCCGTCCCACGCACGACCGAAGGGGACTCCTTGTCCGGCCAAGCTGATATCTCGTTGATCGTCGCGTTCGGCACCGATATGGGTAACGCCGAGGACGCCGCCATGACCTTCGCCGAGTCGATCGCCGAAATCGGCATCGAGTCCGAGGCGGTGGAGCTCAACCAGATCGAGCTCGGCCAGCTGCAGGACGCCAGCCACTTCGTCGTGGTGGTATCGACCTTCGGCGAGGGCGAGTTCCCCGACTCGGCCACCCTGTTCTGGGAGGCCATCAGCGCCGACACCGACCGGCTGGAGCATCTGCACTTCGCGGTGCTCGCGCTCGGTGACAGCTCCTACGAATTCTTCTGCAACGCCGGCAAGCTGCTCGACGAGCGGCTCGAGGCGCTCGGCGCACAACGCATGGTCGACCGTGTCGACGTCGACGGGTTCTACGAGGAGCCCGCCAAGGCGTGGACCGCCGACATCATCAAGGTGATGAGCGCACAACAGGGCGCAACGGCACCGCAGCCCGCGGCGGTGCCGGCCCCCGAACGCGGCGAACCGCGCGAGCGCAACGTGCCGGTGCGCGCGCGGCTGGCCGTCAATCGCTGGCTCAATTCGACCGCGTCGGACAAGGAGGTCCGCCACTACGAGATCGACCTGGCCGGAACCGGAATCGCTTACCAGGCCGGTGATTCGCTGGCGGTGCACGCGACCAACGACCCCGCATTGGTCGAGGCGCTGCTGGCCGCGTTCGGCGTCGGCGCCGACTACGCCGTCACCGGACACGAGCAGCCGCTCGGCGTGCTGTTGACCGAACAGTTCGAGATCCGCACGCCCTCGCGAGCACTGCTGAATCTGGCCGCCGGCCGCACCACCGATGCCGAGGTGTCGGCGGCGCTGCAGTCCGGTGACACCCACGGCGGAACCGAGAACTCGTGGCTGTACGGCAAGGATGTGCTCGATATCGTCACGCTGGCCGACCTGAACGTCGACGAGGTGCTCGACACCCTGCGCCCCCTGCAGTTCCGCGACTACTCGATCGCCTCCAGCCCGTTGGAACATCCCGCCGCGGTGCACCTGACGGTCGCCAGCGTTCGTTACGACCTCGATGGGCGCGCCCACGGTGGGGTGGCGTCGACGTTCCTTGCCGATCGCTGCGAGGACGTGCTGGTGCACCTGCGTCCCAACACCCATTTCCGGCTACCCGCCGGCGACGTCCCGATCATCATGATCGGCCCGGGCACCGGCATCGCACCGTTTCGTGCCTTCCTGCAGGAGCGCCGCGCGACCGAGTCGACCGGTCCGGCGTGGTTGTTCTTCGGCGACCGTCGTCGCGATACCGATTTCCTCTACGGCGAGGAGTTGCAGGAGTTCACCGACTCCGGGGTCCTGACCCGGCTGGATCTGGCGTTCTCGCGCGATCAGGAGGCCAAAGTCTATGTGCAGCAACGGATGCAGGAGAACGCCGAGGAGTTCTACCGCTGGCTGACCGACGGTGCGTACGTGTACGTGTGCGGTGACGCCGACCGGATGGCCAAGGATGTCGACGCGGCGCTACACGATATCGTCGCCCGCTGCGGCGATCTCGACGCCGCAGGTGCGCATGCCTTCGTCAACGACCTGATCAAGAGTCACCGCTACGTGCGCGACGTGTACTGACCCGTCCGGGCATGGCTGCGCGCCGACCGGCTAGCGCCAGATCCGCCCGCGCAGCAGCACCAGGTCGGGGTTGGTCACGCCGACCTCGCGGGGATCCTCGCGGAAACACAGCAGGTCTGCCGACGCGCCGTGGGCCAGCGCGGGACGGCCCAACCAGGCCCGCGCGTCCCAGCACGCCGCGCCGAGAGCCTCCGTCGCGGTCATCCCGACCCGGCGCAATGCGTCGATCTCGTCACCGATACGACCGTGGGCGACCATTCCGCCGGCGTCGGTACCGGCAAAGATCGGCACACCCGCCTCGTGCGCGGCACCCACCCGTTGGTGGCAGGAGGCGTACAGGTCGCGCATGTGCTTTTCGTAGGTCGGGTACTTGGCCGCCTTGTCGGCGATTCCAGGGAAGTTCTCGATGTTGATCAGCGTCGGGACCAGCGCCGTGCCGTGCTCCAGCATCAGCTCGATGGTGTCCTCGGTGATACCGGTGCCGTGCTCGATGCAGTCGATGCCTGCCTTGATGAGCCCGGGCAGCGCCTCCTCACCGAAGACGTGCGCGGTGACCCGGGCGCCCTCGGCGTGGGCGGCGGCAATCGCCTCGACCAGCACGTCGTCGGACCACAGCGGCGCCAGATCTCCGACGCCCCGATCTATCCAGTCCCCGACCAGCTTGACCCAGCCGTCACCCCAGCGGGCCTGCTCGGCGACGTAGGCAGGCAGCTGCGATTCGTCCTCGATATCGATCGGCAGACCGGGCATGTAGCGCTTCGGCCGGGCCAGGTGCTTTCCGGCCCGGATGATGCGCGGCAGGTCGTCGCGGTCGTCGAAGCTGCGGGTGTCCACCGGCGAGCCGGCGTCACGCAGCAACAGCGCGCCGGCATCGCGTTCGATCTCGGCCTGTTCGACGGCCTCCTCGACCGTCGTCGGCCCACCGGGTCCGAGCCCGACGTGACAGTGCGCGTCGACCAGACCCGGGATGATCCATCCGTCGGCCCCATCCGCCCCGAAGACGGTGTCCGCGTTGCTGATCGGCTCGGCCGACAGCACGCCTCCGTGCACCCACCACTGCACCTGTTCGCCGTCGGGTAACCCTCGGCCCCGGATATGCAGCGGCTGCACGGACTACTTCTGCCCGGGGAACTTCAGCTTGGACAGATCGAAGTTGGCCAGCCCGGGCGGCAACTCGTCCAGGCCCTTGGGCATGTTGGACAGGTCGGGGAAGCCTCCGGGCATACCGGCACCCAACGGGTTCTTCGGCTGGGTCGGTCCCTTGGCGCCGCGGCCCTTCTTCTTGCCGGCCTGCTTGTTCTTGCCCTTGGCCGCCTTGCGTTGAGCGTTCTTGCGCCCGAACGGCATTCCCATCTGGCCCGCCATCTGCGACATCATCTTGCGGGCCTCGAAGAACCGGTCGACAAGCTGGTTGACCTCGGAGACGCTGACGCCGGATCCATTGGCGATGCGCAGTCGGCGGGAGGCGTTGATGATCTTGGGGTCGGCCCGCTCGGCGGGGGTCATCCCGCGGATGATGGCCTGCACACGGTCGAGCTGGCTGTCATCGACGGCGGCCAGGGCGTCCTTCATCTGCCCGGCGCCCGGCAGCATGCCCAGTAGGTTGCCGATGGGGCCCATCTTGCGGATGGCCAGCATCTGCTCGAGGAAGTCTTCCAGCGTCAGCTCGCCGGAACCGATCTTGGCGGCAGTGGCCTCGGCCTGCTCGGCGTCGAAGACCTGCTCGGCCTGCTCGATGAGGGAGAGCACGTCACCCATGCCGAGGATGCGGCTGGCCATCCGGTCGGGATGGAAGACGTCGAAGTCCTCCAGCTTCTCGCCGCTGGAGGCGAACAGGATCGGCACACCGGTGATCTCCCGGACCGACAGCGCCGCACCGCCGCGGGCGTCACCGTCGAGCTTGGTCAGCACGACACCGGTGAACCCGACGCCGGACCCGAAGGCCTCGGCGGTGGTGACGGCGTCCTGGCCGATCATGGCGTCGAGGACGAACAGCGTCTCGTCGGGGTTGACCGCGTCGCGGATCGCGGCGGCCTGGCCCATCAGTTCCTCGTCGATGCCGAGGCGGCCGGCGGTGTCGACGATGACGACGTCGAAGTGCTTGGCCTTGGCCTCGGCCAGACCGGCGGCCGCGACCGACACCGGGTCACCGGTGGTCATCTGGTCGATGGTCACGCCGTCGGGAGACACGCCGGGGTGCGGCGCGAACACCGAGACACCCGCGCGTTCGCCGACGATCTGGAGCTGGTGCACGGCGCCGGGGCGCTGCAGATCGCAGGCCACGAGCAGCGGTGTGTGCCCTTGTGCCTTGAGCCATCTGGCGAGCTTTCCGGCCAGCGTGGTCTTACCGGAACCCTGCAGGCCGGCGAGCATGATGACCGTCGGCGGGGTCTTGGCGAAGGAGAGCTGGCGGGTTTCGCCACCGAGGATGCCGATGAGCTCCTCGTTGACGATCTTGACGACCTGCTGGGCCGGGTTCAGCGCCGCGGAAACCTCCGCGCCCTTCGCGCGATCCTTGATGCGGCCGACGAAGGCGCGCACCACGGGCAGCGAGACGTCGGCCTCGAGCAGGGCAAGTCGGATCTCACGCGCGGTGGCGTCGATGTCGGCGTCGGTGAGCCGGCCGCGGGCGCGCAGCCCCTGGAGAGCACCGGTCAACCGGTCAGACAGCGATTCAAACACCTGGTAAGCCTAACGGTCAGCCATGATGAACTCACGGCGCACTCTGGCCTCGGGCGACAGCGGGCGTTAATCTGTCAACGCCCGCTGACAGAAACGGCCGGAGGCCCCCATGACAACCGTTGACCTCCCCCTCCCCCAGCGCGCCGCGCCGGCCGAGCCGGACAGCACCACCCACATCAGCCAGTGCACCCTGTGCGAAGCACACTGCGGCATCCACGTCACCGTCACAGACGGTCGCGTCAGCCGCATCGCCGGCAACCCCTCCGACGTCTTCTCCAAGGGCTACATCTGTCCGAAGGCGACAGCGATGGGCGCACTGCACGACGATCCCGACCGATTGCGGACCCCGATGCGCCGCGTCGGCGACCGGTTCGAACCGGTCGGCTGGGATGAGGCCTTCCGCGAGATCGGCCGTCGGCTCCGCACGGTCCGCGACCGCCACGGCTCCCATGCGCTGGGCATGTACCTGGGCAATCCGGCCGCGCACAGTTCCGGCGCCGGCTACGGACTGCTGCTGCGGATGGCCCTGCGCACGCCGAACTTCTTCACGGCGTCCTCGATCGACCAGATGCCCCACGAGTACGCCGCCTGGCAGGTCTTCGGTTCCAACTTCCTGATGCCGGTGACCGATATCGACCGCTGTCACCGACTGGTGGTCATCGGCGCCAACCCCGCGGTGTCCAACGGATCGTTGTCGATCATGCCGGGGGCCAAGCGACGTATCAAGGCCATCCGTGAGCGCGGCGGAACGGTCGTCGTGATCGACCCGCGACGCACCGAGACCGCCCGGCTGGCCGATCAGCACGTGTCGGTGCGCCCGGGCGGCGACCTGTTCCTGCTGTTGGGCATGCTGCATGTACTTGTCACCGAAAACCTCTGCGACACAGCGGCCCTGGCCCGGATCGCATCCGGTTGGACCGAGCTGACCGCGTTGGTCGACGGAGCCACCCCGGAGGCCATGGCGCCGCGTGCGGGCGTCACGGCCGAGCAGATCCGCGCGCTTGCCCGCGATCACGCCGCGGCCGAATCGGCGGCCATCTACGCGCGAATCGGTATCTGCCACCAGGAAACCGGCACGTTGGTCAGTTGGCTGGTGATGGTGATCAACACGGTGACAGGGAACCTGGACCGCCCCGGCGGCACCATGTTCGCGACGCCGATCATCGACGTTCCAGGCCTGGCCAAGCGGCTTCCGATCAAACACGGCACCTACACCGACCGCTCGGGACGGCATCGTTCGTTCCGATCCGAACTGCCGGCCGTCGTGATGGCCGACGAGATGCTCTCCGACGGTCCCGGTCGGATCCGCGCGATGGTCACCTACGCAGGTAATCCGGTGTCCTCGATCCCACAGAAGGGACGCCTGGACGCGGCGATGGCGCAGCTGGATTTCTATGTGGCCGTGGACATGTACGTCACCGAGACCAGTCGGCACGCCGATTTCATCCTGCCTCCCGTCTCGCCGTTGGAGCGCGAGGATGTCAACCTGCTCACCACCGTCTACAGCGTGCGCAACAACGTCCGCTATCAGCACCGCACCTTCGAGCCGCCGGCCGGGGCGATGGAGGATTGGGAGATCCTCACCCGGCTCGCCCTGGAGCTGGCGCCGGCACCGCTGCGGCGGATGCCCGCCACGCTGCGCACCATGCTGATGAAGGCTGTCGACCCGATGCGCACCGCGGCCCTGGTGTTGGCCACCGGCCCGTACGGCAGGCTGCGCCGCGGCCGCAAGGCGATCACCCTGCGCGCGCTGCGCGACAGCCCGGGCGGTATCGACCTCGGTCCGTTACAACCCCGCCTGCGGGAGGTCATCGCCACCGCGGATGGTCTGGTCCAGCTGGCCCCCGCGGCGTTCGTCGCCGACGCGGCCGCCCGATTGGCCGCTGCGGCCGAGGATTCCGGTGCCGGTCGGCTGCAGCTGATCGGCCGACGCAACCTGCGCAGCAACAACTCCTGGCTACACAACGCGCCGACCATGACCGGTGGGAACAACAGGTGCACGGTGCTCATGCATCCCGAGGACGCCGCTGCGCGCGGACTGGTTCAGGGTGCGCTGGTGCGTATCGCCTCCGACGTGGGCAGCATCGAGATCCCGGTCGACATCAGCGATGAGATGCGGCCGGGCACCGTCGCGGTGCCGCACGGGTGGGGACATCGCAACACGGGATGGCAGCACGCCAACACCTTGCCGGGAGCCAATGTCAACGAGTTGCACGACCCGACACGGGTGGACACCTACACCGGGACGGCGGCGGTCAACAACACCTGGGTGACCGTCTCGCCGGCAAGCTAACTGGCTTCGGACACCTTGCGCGGCGGAGTCGGCAGCATCGCGTAGAGCTCGCGTTCCATCTCGGCGCGCACCTCGTCGAGTTTCGTCTCGCCCAGCGCCGGCACCACGATGTTGAACACATCGATGACCACCGAACCCAGCGTCGTCACCTTCGCCCAGGTGATGTCCAGACCACGGCGCTCGATGACCGCGGTCAGCCGCGACAGCAACCCGGGCCGGTCGCCGGCGCGGACCTGTAGCACCAGTTCACCGGGGGCGTCCCCGGTGAACCACAGGATGCGTGGCGGCGCCGTGGCGCTGGTGGCCGGCACCGAAGCCGGCGTCTCACCGGCCCGAGACTGCCCGGCGGCGGCCTCCAGGTCCCGACGGGCCAGCATGTCGGCGACGTCCAGACCTCCGTCGAGAGCGAGGATGAATTGTTGGCGCAGCAGTTCGGCGGCCGGCGGCGTGCCGAAATGCGGTGATACCGCGAAGGTGTTGATGGCCACGCCCTCATGGCTGTTCACCGACGCCGAGTGCACCCGCAGCGCATTGAGCGCCAGTACGCCGGCGGCCTTGGACAGCAGACCGCGCCGGTCCGGGGCGATCATGGTGACGTTGTGGATGTGTGGCCCCTCCCCGGGAACCATCTCCACGTGCACCCCGGCATCGGCCGCCAGCTCAAGATAGCGGGGGTCCACCGGATCGGGGGTGGGCAGCGGTTCACCGGCCATGACCAGCCTGCATCGCCGCACCAGATCACCGATGAGCGAGGACTTCCAGTCCCCCCACACCCCGGGTCCGGTCGCCAGCGAGTCGGCCTCGGCCAGCGCGTGCAGCAGCTCCAGTAACTGCGAGTCGCCGCCTAGCGCCTCGGCCACCGAGGCGATGGTGTTGGGGTCCTGCAGGTCTCGCCGGGTTGCGGTGTCGGGCAGCAGCAGGTGGTAGCGCACCATCTTCGAGAGCAATTCGACGTCGGAGGGCCACAGTCCCAGCCTGGTGCCGATCTGGGTGGCCAGTTCGGCACCGATGATGCTGTGGTCCCCGCCGCGGCCCTTGCCGATATCGTGCACCAGCGCGCCGAGCACCAGCAGATCGGGCCTCGACACGCGGGTCGTCAATGCCGCTGCGCGGGAGACGGTTTCAACAAGGTGACGGTCGACGGTCCAGATGTGCACGACATCGCGCGGGGGCAGGTCGCGGACGGCACCCCATTCAGGGAAGAGCCGACCCCACAGCCCGGTGCGGTCGAGGGCCTCGACGGTGGCCACCGCGGTCGGGCCCGCCGAGAGCAGCACCAGCAGGTCTTTGAGCGCCTCCCGTGGCCAGGGCGTGCGAAGCTCGGGTGCCGCACCGGCCAATCGGCTCAGGGTGGGCGCCGCGATGGGCAGCCCGGTGATGGCCGAGGCGGCGGCGACCCGCAGGATCAGGCCGGGGTCACGTTCGGGCCGCGCGTCCCGAGCCAGGATGACCTCACCGGCGAACTCGATGACTCCCTCGTCGAGGGGACGCCGCGCCGGGCGTCGCAACGCGGCGAAACCGCGGCGCGGCAGGGCATTTCCGGCGGTTCGGATCCCGGCGTCGACGTAGTAGCTGATCGTGCGGGCGGCATCGGAGATCGCCCGCGCCAGGTCGAACCGGTCGCCGATGCGCAGGGCGGCGCCGATCTCGTCGGCGTACTGGGCCAGCACCTGCTCGCGTCCACGCCCGGAGACGCGGTGCAACTCGGTGCGGACGTTGAGCAGTGACAGGTGCGCTCCGCCGAGCGTTCCGGTGGGCGAGGCGAGCAGCCGGCTCGGGTACACGTCGGCCAACTGGGCGATGGCCAGGGCGTTGAGCAGCTGGACGTCGCGGATGCCGCCGCGACCGTTCTTCAGGTCGGGTTCGGCGCGGTGGGCGATCTCACCGCTGCGCTCCCAGCGCGCCCTGGTGTGTTCGACGAGTTCTTCGAAGCGACCGGCGATACCGATCCGCCACTGCCGGCGTGCGCCGCCGGTGAGCAGCGCGGAAAGCTCTGCGTCACCGGCGATGTGGCGGGCGTCGAGCATCGCCATCCCGACCGCGATGTCTTCACCGGCGACCTTCAGTGCCTCGGGAACGGTCCGGACGCTGTGGTCGATGCGAATGTTGGCGTCCCACAACGGGTACCACAGGAGTTCAGCAACCTTGCTGACCACATCGGCGGGCATATTGTCGTGCAGCAGTGTGAGGTCGAGGTCCGAGTAGGGTAAGAATTCGCCGCGGCCCAGTCCCCCGGTGGCGACGATCGCGAATCCGCTGGTGGCGGTGATGCCGATCTCGGTTGCTTTGGTGGACAACCAGAATTCGTGCAGGTCGAGCAGCGCGTCGCGCAGACCCGCCGAATCCAACTGCTTACCGCCGGTGTTGAGAAGTTGTGCGGTGGCCTTCGCCAGATCGGTGGCCGGACGCGGCGATCCCGCCGCCGGGGCTTCCCATCGGGCTGCCCCGGCGGCGGGATCTGGTGTCTGATCAGTCATTTCGGTCCTCCCCCGGCCCTACGTTGAACGGTCTTGCGTACATGGCCGGGAAACGACCTCCATCACCGGATGATCAGAGGGCGTCGACTCCGCGCTCTCCCGTGCGCACCCGCACGACGGTTTCCACCGGGCTCACCCACACCTTGCCGTCGCCGATCTTTCCGGTACGGGCGGCCTGGACGATGACATCCACGACCTTGTCCACGGCCGAGTCGTCGACGACGACCTCGACGCGCACCTTGGGCACGAAGTCCACCGAGTACTCGGCGCCGCGGTAGACCTCGGTGTGGCCCTTCTGGCGGCCGTAACCCTGCACCTCGCTGACGGTCATACCGAGGATGCCCGTCTGCTCCAGGCCGGTCTTGACGTCTTCGAGAGTGAATGGCTTGACGATCGCGGTGATCAGTTTCATATGGTCGATCCTTCCAGGACTGGAGTCAATTGTTCGCGATCATGCGAGTTCATAAGCGGTTTCTGCGTGCTCGGTCTCGTCGATGCCGGTGGCCTCTTCCTCTTGACTGACTCGCCAGCCTAGTGGCTTGACCACGAAGGCGATGATCGTCGTCAGCACCGCGGTGAACAGCAGTGCCACACCTGCGATCACGACCTGGACCACCAACTGCTTGTAGTCACCGCCGACGAACAGCCCGGTTTCGGTGGCGAAGAAGCCCAGCGACACGGTGCCCCAGAGGCCGGCGATCAGGTGGACGCCGACGACGTCGAGCGAGTCGTCATAGCCGAACTTGTACTTCAGGCCGATTGCCAAGGCCGACAGGATGCCCGCGATCGCACCGACGACCAACGACCAAACCGGGGTCAGATTGCCACAGGCCGGGGTGATGGCGACCAGACCGGCGACCACACCGGAGGCGGCGCCGACGCTGGTGGCATGCCCGTCACGCAGACGCTCCACGAGCAACCAGCCGAGCATCGCGGCCGCGGTGGCGGCGGTGGTGTTGACCCACACGAGGCCGGCAACCATATCGGCACCACCCTCGGAACCGACGTTGAAGCCGAACCAGCCGAACCACAGGATGGCCGCGCCGAGCATCACGAACGGGATGTTGTGCGGACGGAATGCGGTCTTGCCGAAACCGGTCCGCTTGCCCAGCAGGATGGCGAGCACCAGTGCCGCCATACCGGCGTTGATGTGCACCACGGTGCCACCGGCGAAGTCGATCGGTGCGACGTTGGCCGCGCCTTCCTCGTCGACACCGAACAGCTTGGCCGCCAGGCCCTGATCGCTACCGGAGAGCAGACCGCCGCCCCAGACCATGTGCGACAGCGGGAAATACACGAAGGTGACCCACAGACCACCGAAGGCCAGCCAGGTGCCGAACTTCATGCGCTCGGCGACCGCGCCACTGATCAGGGCGACGGTGATGACGGCGAAGGTCAGCTGGAAGGCGACCCAGACGATGGCCGGAACTGTGCCGAAGCCGCCGAGCACGTAGGACTCGGCTCCGTTGATCTCGCGCACCTCGGTCAACTGATTGACCCCGAAGAGCGAGAACGGGTTATCGAAGAACAGGCCGGGCGTCTCGCCGGTGTGCGCGGAGGCGAAGGACATCGAGTAGCCCCACAGCACGTAGATGACGCTGACCAAGCCGAGCGAACCGAAAGACATCATCATCATGTTCAGCACGGACTTCTGCCGGGACAGACCTCCGTAGAAGAACGCCAGGCCCGGGGTCATGAACAGCACCAGGGCGGCGGATGCGAGCACCCATGCCGTGTTGCCGGAGTCCAGACCTCCGGGGCCGAACGGCAGGAAATTTTCGTCGGGTATGGCCAGGGCCACATCGTGCAAGCCAGGAACCACTTTGTATGAACCTCCTTGGGAAATGCGCCGCTGTAATCGGCCTCCCGAAGAGACTCTTTTGCCCTCGTTTCATCGGTGGTTCACCGATGTTTCGCGTGCGTGAACGGATTCCCGTTGTCTGTTACACGTGTGTTTCCGGGTTGCGCACGCGCTATCCGAGCAGCGCGTCGACGAATGCCGAGGGCTCGAACGGAGCCAGATCGTCGGGTCCCTCACCGAGACCGACCAGCTTGACCGGGACGCCCAGTTCCTGCTGAACGCGGAACACGATGCCGCCCTTGGCGGTGCCGTCCAACTTGGTCAACACGACGCCGGTGATGTCGACGACCTCGGCGAAAACCTTGGCCTGCGGAAGACTGTTCTGACCGATGGTGGCGTCGAGGACCAGGAGCACCTCGTCGACCCTGGACCGCTTCTCCACCACGCGCTTGACCTTGCCGAGTTCGTCCATCAGACCGGTCTTGGTGTGCAGCCGGCCCGCGGTGTCGACGACCACGACGTCGGCGCCGGTCGCAATGCCCTTGTCGACGGCGTCGAAGGCCACCGAGGCAGGGTCGGCGTTCTCGGGCCCGCGCACGACATCGGCGCCGACGCGCGCGGCCCAGCTCTGCAGCTGGTCGGCGGCGGCGGCGCGGAAGGTGTCGGCGGCGCCGAGGACGACCCGGCGTCCGTCGGCGACGAGGACACGGGCCAGCTTGCCGACCGTGGTGGTCTTGCCGGTGCCGTTGACGCCCACCACGAGCAGCACCGAGGGCTTGTCGGCGTGCGGGAGTGCCCGGATGGACCGGTCAAGGTCGGGGCGCAGTTCGGCGACCAGGACGTCCTTGAGGACGGCGCGGGCGTCGGCTTCGGTGCGCACCGACGCGCTGGCCATCTTCGCGCGCAATGCGGTGATGACGTTCTGGGTGACGACGGGGCCGAGGTCGGCGATCAGCAGGGTGTCCTCGATCTCTTCCCAGGAGTCCTCGTCGAGGTCGCCACCGCCGAGCAGGCCGAGCATGCCGCGACCCAGCGTGCTCTGGGATTTGGCGAGGCGGCCACGCAGTCGCTCGAGGCGGCCCTCGCTGGGTGCGATGGGTTCGATGACCGCGGCCGGTTCGGCCTCCGCGGCCGGCTCCGGTTCCGGTGCGGGCTCGGGCTCGGCTGCGGGCTCTTCCACCGGCGCGGGCTCTTCCACCGGCGGCTCGACAGGAGTCTCGACGTCCGGCTCGGGCAGCGTGACCTCGGAGAACGTGCGCTTGGGCGCATCCCGCGGCACTGCCGCGTCGTCGCCGACACCCGGAAGGCCGGTGGTGTCGATCCGTTCGACCGGCGGCGCGGCCGTCGAGGAACTGAACGTGATGCCCGTCGAGGCTTTGTAACCACCCGACTTGTCGATCTCGGTGGTGGTGTCGGGAGCGGAGAGACTGATCCGACGCTTCCGGTAGCGCACCAGTCCGACGACCAGTGCGACGACGACCAGTACGGCTATGACCGCGAGCGCGATCCACAAGGCATCAGACACCCGGCCATTGTCTCAGGGACCGACGGCCGGGTTCATGGCGCACTCCGCCGGGTCGGGCCGGATGTGGCAATGTCGATCCGGTGAGCATCGGCCCCGGCTTCGACGACCGCATGCAGGTGCGCAAGCGTCGGCATATCGACGTCTGCCTATCCGAGGCCGTCCAGTACCAGACGGTGCGCACGGGTTTGGAGCGCTACCGGTTGCCCTACAACGCACTCACCCAGACCGACCTCGCCCGCATCGACCTGAGCACGCAGTTCCTCGGTAAGCGACTGGCCGCGCCGGTGCTCATCGGCGCCATGACGGGCGGCTCGGAATTGTCGGGCACCATCAACCGCCATCTGGCCGCGGCCGCACAGTCACTCGGTGTCGGGATGATGCTCGGCTCGCAGCGCATCATGCTCGGCGATGAGTCGGTCACCAGTTTTCATGTGCGCGATATCGCCCCCGATGTGCTGCTGATCGGCAATATCGGGCTGGCGCAGGTGGGTGTGGACGTGGTGCCGTCGTTACGCGATGCGCTGGCATCGGTGGGCGCCGACGCGCTGGCGGTGCACACCAATCCGCTGCAGGAGGCGATGCAGTACGAGGGTGATACCGATTTCGCCGGGTCGCTGGCCCGGCTCCAGCAGGTGATCGCGTCGGTCGGGTATCCGGTGTTGGTCAAAGAGGTGGGCCACGGGATCGGTGGGGTTGCCGCGCGCGGGTTGGCCGATATCGGGGTGGCCGCCGTCGATGTGGCCGGCGCCGGCGGGACATCGTGGGCACGCGTCGAACAGTTCGTGCGCTACGGCTCGGTGAGCGATCCGGATGTGGCCGAGTGGGGTATTCCGACCGCGCAGGCCTTGGTGGAGGTGCGCTCTACGCTGCCGTCGATGCCGCTGGTCGCCTCGGGCGGCATCCGCGCGGGCATGGATGCGGCCAAGGCGATCGCGCTGGGTGCCGATGTGGTCGCGGTGGCGCAGCCGTTGTTGGTGCCGGCGATCGAGTCCGCCGCCGCGGTCGAGGATTGGCTGGGACGTTTCATCGCCGAGCTGCGCGTGTGTTTGCACGGATGCGGCGCACCCGACCTGGCCGCGTTGCGTGCCGGTGGGATCGACCGGGTCTAGAGCCAGAGGTAGAGCGCCGACAACAGCGCCCACATCCCCACGCAGTACGCCTCGAACGCCGCTCGCAGAGCGATCGGTGCGTGGCGCAACTCCATGAAGTCCAGCCCGACCAGGCGCACCTTGATGGCGGCGATACCCAACACCACCACCGCCACCAGTGATCCGGTGCCGTGCACGGCACCGACCGCCCAGGACAGCACGGTCGCGGCGACCAGGAACAGCCAGCTGGCGCCCGCCCGGTTCGTCAGAAGCTTCAGTGCCGTCATCAGCTCACCAGATAGAGCAGGGCGAAGAGGAAGATCCACAGCAGGTCGACCAGGTGCCAGAAGCACGCTGCCCCTTCGACCAGCGCGGTGCGGGTGTCGCTCAGGTCGTGTCGGCGGGTTTGGCTCAGCACGAACGACAGCGCACCCAGACCCAGGCACACGTGGAACAGGTGCAGGCCGGTGAGGATGAAGTAGTACAGGTAGAAATCGTTGGCGCCCGGCCCGTGTCCCGCGG
The DNA here is from genome assembly GCF_000416385.1 of Mycobacterium sp. VKM Ac-1816D. Taxonomy (NCBI): domain Bacteria; kingdom Bacillati; phylum Actinomycetota; class Actinomycetes; order Mycobacteriales; family Mycobacteriaceae; genus Mycobacterium; species Mycobacterium sp. VKM Ac-1816D. Next base: position 21,623 of record NZ_AOHQ01000109.1, on the reverse strand, counting down.
CACCCAGCGAGACGTATTCGTAGACCTTGAGCGCGATGAAGGTCATACCCAACACCGTCGCGGCGGCCGCCGACCTCGTCGCGATGGCGTGCTGATTGGCGCGCATCGCGTTGATGGTCAGCACCGCGCAGAGCGAACTGGTCAGCAGCACAAGGGTATTGGTGACACCGACCCCGATGTGCAGGGTGGTGCGCGCCGCATCGAACACCTCCGGCGCCGTGGCGCGTTCGACCAGGAAGGTGACGAAGAAGGCGCCGAACAAGAGCATGTCGCCGAACAGGAAGACCCAGGTGCCGCTTTCACCGGGGATGCGCCGGTTAACGATTGGCGTGGCCATGGCGCTCACGCGCGGGCCCGCGCGCCCTGTTCGGCGCTGATCGATTTCAGCATCACTGCCGTGGTGCTGAACAGCCACACCACCAGGACCAGGCCGGGAATGTAGAAGGCGAAGACACCGTCCCAGGCCAGCGGGCCATCGTTGAAGACGACCACCACGCAACCGGGTAGTGAGAGCGTGGCAACCCAGAGGTTGAGGTAGCCGTACCAGCGCGGAAAGGTCGGCGGGTCACCCTTGTCGATGAATGCGGCAGCGGCCAGCGTGAGGTTCTGGACGATGATGGTGCCGACGATGCCGATGAACCACAGCCAGAACACATCGTTGAGGGCTTGGGTGAGTTCGGCGGACCGTTCCTCGGGCCGGAAGGCGGCGACACCGAGGAAGAACTGCGGGAACAGCAGGGCCGGCACGAAGACGGTTGCGGCCATCAGCTGGGTCATCGACAGCATCCCCCAGCCGCCCTCAGCGCGTCGGATCCGCAAGATGATGGCGGCCAGAAACGGCAGCGCCACTACGGCGCTGAGCAGAGCGCCCGACACACCGAACCGGATCCAGAGCTTGTGGTCGACGAAGAAGGCGGCGATCTGGTCGGCGGACGCGGCCGGTGACAGCGGCGGGAACAGTTGGGCTATACCGGAAAAGCTGGCGCCGTAGAGCAGGATCATGACGGTTCCGCACCAGGCGCCGATGCGTTGCAGGGTCAGCTCCACAGCGGCAGGGTACCGAGGGAGCGGTCCCGGTTTTGTCACTTTTGCCGTTTTACGGTTCGGCAAGCCTCTCCCAAAGAGGTGCACTTTCTGGCATCGTCCGGCAAATAGACTCAAAGGGCTGGATCGGGGGACGGAGATCAGGTGGGTGCGCTCGAGGGATTCTTGTCGACGTGGGACAAGGCTCGCCGGACGTTCGGGGCGGGGGTCCCCCAGACCGGTGAGCAGTTCGACCAGAGCGCACAACTGCAGCAGCTGCAGTCCACGGTGCAGACCGCCGCACCGGGGTCAGCCTGGTCAGGCACGGCCGCCAACGCCTACGGCGAGGTGAACAAGGAACACGCCCGGGTGCTGGGCGAGCTGGCCGTACTGGACAAGCGGTTGGCCAGCCACGTCAACGAGTCGGCCAACGTCGTCGCCACCGGCCGGCAGAACCTCGACAATCTGCGCCAGTGGGTGGTCGACGCCGCGGCATCGGTGCCACCCGGGAAGAATCGCGAGCAGTTGATACTGCCGATCGTGCAGAAGGGCCTCGGCGAGCTGTCCGGGATCGTCAGCACATCCAATTCCGAATTGAACCGGGTGGCCGGTGACATCACCAAGCTGGGCACCGAATGGGATGCGTTGCAGGATCAGAAGTTCGGTGGCGCGGGCAAGGAGGACAAGCCCGAGCAGCGGGACGATGAAGTGCAGCTGGTGAGCAACGAAGAGGCGCTTGAAGGGGACGGCGCGACCGAGGAGAACGCCAACGATCGACTCAAACGCGAGATCGACGAAGGCACCAACTTAGGCAGCAGCGACGGAGCATCGCTGGCCGATGGCCAACTCACACCTGAGGAGTCAGAGCGCCTCAAAGATGCTGCCTCGCTCTCAGCCGATGAGAAAGCTGACCTCAACAACGGTAGTTTGACCATTCCGCCACATCAGATGGCATACCTGAATGGACTGTCGAGTTCGCTCGACGGAAAATCCCCAGCTGAGATCAAATCAATACTCGCAAAACTTCCGCCCAGCGAAGCGCAAGCAGTATCGAACGCGCTGCATATCGTCGGCAGCGACAAGGTGCATACTGAAGGCGCCAGCACTACGCTCAAGCCTGGCGAACACGGTTACGTTCCGCTGAACGGCGGAAAAGATAACCTACCACAGAGCATCCAGAGCATCTTTGATGCGCCCTTGATCGATTCGCAACTGCCCGAACAAAAGACGCTTCCTGACGGACGCATCGTCATCGACACTTTCGACCCAAATAAGCCCTATAACTACCTCGATGAATATCGAGACATTGCCGCCATCGCCGAGTACGGCGACCCTAGTTTACAACGGGGAAGCGCTCTAAACGACGGGCTGCTCGCCGAGTCCCGCGAGCTCCTCGAAAACTTCGAGAGCAAAGACTGGCCTACCTTCGGCAGCACGGGTTGGGCTCATGAGAACTTGGATCCCGCACTACAGGACATGTTATCGGCTGCCTCCCATGATCCAATTGCCGTCCATGAGGCGCTTGCCGGAGCGGGAGGCACCTCTCCCAACAATGAGTTCATTGGCGACCTACTTAAACACGACTGGGCCGATGATGGCCTGGCGGCTGGAACACTGTTCCCCGATGCCGCCGATACATCCGAGCGCGCAGGCCAAGTTATGCACGCTGTCGACATATACACAGGTCAGAACTACCAAGAGCTACTTAATATCCACGACAAGCAATCGCTCGGCCAGATCAATCCCGCACTGACGCAGGCACTCGCGCAAGCCAACATCCCGTATATCGACGACATGTTCAATGCGAATGTGAACGACACCAAAGGCTTTGAGTCACTTGATGGACTCAACAAGCCGGGCGGTAATGCCAACATGGATGTGACGCGGGGACTATTTGCAGTCATCGATTCAGATCCAGTCGCTAACAAGGACTTCAACGGCGCGGCAACAGACCTGTGGAAGGGCTACGTGAGCCAGTACTCCGACTCTCTCGTCAACGGGCAAGCACCCGATGCCGGAGCGCTGCAAGCTGCAGGCTATCTACAACGAATGATGGACCAAGGCGAATTCTTGAATCAGTACGATCAGACCGGAGACAAGCAGGCCGCAGCGACCGCAGCACAGCAGTCCCGAGCCCTTTGGTACGACACCATTCACGACGGTGTCAGTCTATTTCCAAAAGCTGGCGACGTAATCTCCGTGTACGACGCCTTGCCGGGCGATCCATTGCGTGATTTTTTCGTTGGCGCTCCACCAAAAGAGGATTACCCGAACCTGCCCGCGAAGAACATCAATGAAGTGATACACCTTGCGACCGCATACGCAGCAGCAAAAGGCGCAGGCGATCTAGCAATACTCGACCAATACATGAGTGACGGGGCCCTCGATCCGTTCAACAACAACGCCAGCGCCACAACAGCCATGACCACGTACCTGTCGGAACTGGCCAAAGGAAACGACATGGGATTCAATCTCTACACCTCGGCATACGAAACAGGACTCACAATTTCCGACGACGAGCTGGAGGAGCTGAAAAATGCCGGTTCTTAAGCCGCCCCGCAAGGCCGCGCTCGCAGCCATCATTGCTGTGTCTGTATTGACTTCATGCGGTACGTCACCGTCACAAGAAGGGCCAAAAGAGGATCTCACTACACCGAACTGGCCTGAGCGAATGGACAACTTCCGCTTTCGCTGGACATCCGAGCCTGGGATCGATCTAACAACTGGCGAATCTGTTCCATTGCGTGCGTACCTAGAGTCGTGGCTGGCCATCTCTTACACCAACAACCAAAAATCTGGCTACCCAGGCTACGACCGTGCCACGCCCGCATACGTGGAGCCATGGACGCCCGAATGGCTCGCACTACCTCAGGCAAATCGGATGACACACGCGTTCTTAGGTGGACCAGAGCAAGACCAGCAGCAGATGTATGGACACGAAGACCTTCACGTTCTACAGATTGACCCGATACCAAATGGTTTTAGGTCATTCGTCTGTGATGCAACATTTTCAGCCTATCGAAAGATGCCCGACAACGAATCGTTCATCCCGCTTAAAGCTGAACTGTCCAGCACGGCACAAAAGGCCGACAATGCCAACATGGATGTTTGGAGGATCGAGTTTTCGACCGAAGGTCCGACAACGGCTAGGGCTCCGAAATCTCCTACGCAGCCACAAAGAGGTCCACTTCCAGCACCAACAGGCGATGTGTTCGGCCCGTGGTTTGTTACCGGATTCCAATCCGTGAAATCCTGGGTTGATAGTGATCACCGGGACCTTGCGCCTGACAGCCAAGAGATTAAGACGCTCGAGTCGGAAGCCCGTGGTGTAGAGGAGTCGATGCGCCAACGTTGCCTTGACCGATACCCAGCTAGCGCAGCACAGCGGTTGAGGTCGGCAAGTACCGCACTTCGTAGCCCCCCACCTGTGGAGCCAGCAGAACCAGGGTGGCCTGAGTAGGCACGTACCGAACAGCCAAGATGCACTTGTTCAGAAAACGTGGCCGCTACTTCACAAGGATATAAAGGCAAGTGACTTGAAATACGTGCTGATTCGACATGAAATACATGACCCAGGGGATTCAGCGGCACGCTCCAACGGGCATCATCCCGAACATTGAGCAGCCAGACATCATCACTCCACTATGAAACAACTGACTCCTCCCTGCCTTTAGACGCTCGCCATAGATCGCTCCAGGTCGCCCAGGGATGGTCAGGACACGTCACCGGCCCAGCGGAACTGAGGCTCGTCAATACTGAGTATCCCCACACACCACGGATCGTTTAGCGCGCAACCCGATCGGGCCGTAACCTCACCGACACCGTACTCCTAAGACTCTTTTTCTCGGATTCTCCGCAGCGCGATGAACACAGCTCACGTACGCAAGCTTCACCGCGAAACTTGCGCTCCACGCACTCTCTTCCATCAACTAAAGTGGCGGGTAGGTCAAGGGTGGATAGCATCCGCCGATGATGATGGTCGAAGATTGAGGTGGATCGGTGACTGCGCACGGAAGTGAAAGGAGGCTGCGATGACCAACCTGCCTCCGCCGGGTTGGGATCCGCTACAGCCGAGTTCGCAGCATCAGGATGATCCCCCGAAACCCCAATACGGACACGGACAGTTACAGCAAGTTAGCTGGGCGCCGCCTCCTCCGCCACCGAAAAACAGCATCAAGTGGCTGCTAATTGGCATTGCTGTCTTGCTTGTGGTTGCTATATCCGTGGGGGCTACCCTTCTCTTCACACGGAGTGGCGATACAACTCAAGCAACCTCGTCGACTCCTTCAGAGTCCGACGTTGCAAGCGCGAACGATACGGGGCCGGTGTCTGTCATCACAGAAGACCCTACGTGCGAACCCTCCCGACCGATTATCAGTTCATTATCGCAGCGGCAAAAAATGGGCTGGACCGAACGCGACATAACAATCCCGGCCTCAGAGTGGACCGACAGCCAGCGTTCGGTTTACCAAGATGTTGCGGACGCAATGCGGCGAGCTGCCGACCAAACCGTGGAACTAGCCAAGGCCACACCTCACCGCGCAATGCGCGAGTTGTACTTGCAAGCAATTGCCTTTTGGCGGGCATATGCCGACTCCCTTCCTACGTATACCGAGCGCGACAATGCGCTCGCGGTGGTGACCACAGACTTGGCTGGAGCTATCGTCTCCATTTGCGCGGCGATCGATTACGGATCTGCCGCAGCGCGAGTTCCCTTTGTTTCGACTCCAAGTCCTCCCGATGTCGAACATCGACCAATCGACGTGAACTCTCCATCAATATTCATTGGCGACACCGGAAATGCTGTGTGCAAGGATTGGAAAGACGTTTCGCGGAAGTTTGATTCGGACGTCACTCAATGGCAAGCCATCGATCCGAACTTAACGGCAGGTCAGTGGACCGCGGAACAACGCCGCGTGATGGATCAGTCAGCAGACATTATGCGGAAGTACGCAGTAGACCTACTTGCACTTGGCAAGCGGAGTGGCAACCCAACCCTTTTTGATTTGTCGTCCTTATCATCGGTGTATTGGGACGCATTTGCCGCCTCTATCGACAGCTATAATAGCGCTGACAGTTATTTATCTTCTGTGGCGAATTATGCAAACTTCGCGATCTACTATGCATGTGAATACGCTGAAAGTTAGATTTTATGGGGTTTTCGAAACCGTCAGGTAAATACGCCGATGAAATGATCACTCCAGGCGGGTGGCCCGATGTTGATGAACAAGCAATAGCGGCAAAGGCGCAGGCACTTATAAACACACTCCGGAGCCTCACGCAGGCTTCTGAAAATTGGCTACGCGAGCACACTGAGCTCACCTCGGGGGCCATCTGGTCGGGGCCAGGCGCTAACTCGGCGACCGAAGCCACATCGAAGAGTGTTGCTTCTATGAGAAATCAGCAGCTGAGTCTTGTGCGCACGATATCGTGGTACACGAATACGTTCACACAAGTTTTAAATACGAAAATTTCGATTTTCAACAGAGTAATCCAGGCCACGGCCGAGATCAGCGAGCTTGAATCGTCAAGCCTTAAGCCCGATGTGAGGCAGAAGCGTATAGATGAGTTAGTCCGATTGACAAGAGAAGCTAACGTGGCCGACGTCGAGAACACAGCAATCTCCACGCGGCTGGATCGGTGGCAACCAAGCGAAGGTCAGCTACAGACTTCGCTAGACCGGATCCTGCGTACTCCACCCGAGATGGTGTTTCCAGAAGATCCGAGGTCCGGCGACACCGTGCCCGCACCAACCAGCCAGCCGAACGGGAGGCCCGACCCGGAACCAGTCCACTTCGTCAATGGTCGCAGGGATGTGACCAGTGGTGCCCCCGATCCCGACACACTGGCATCAGGGGAGAGCAAGGCGCCGCCGCCTGCCGCGCCGACTCTCAACCTAGATATGGAACCAGAGCCGGTCTCGCCTCCCGGTACCCCTGTTTCCGATAACACCCCGCCCCCAGCAGCACCGGTGGTGAAACTAGATGAGCAGCCGAGAGCGGCACCTACTCCTCCGCCATTGAGCGGGCCAGGAGTCGGTCGTCCGCAAACGCCAGTTGGGGCGGCTGTGGGCTCGAGCCCTCATCCCGCACCGACGACGAACTTCAACTCAACGGGGACCTCGGCACCATCACCCGGCCTGGGCGGCGGTTCATCTTCCGGAGGCGGCGGCTTGGGCAGCGGGAGCAGTTCAGGCGGTGGTGGAGCTTCCGGCGGAACATCCCAATCCCCCGCAGCCTCGGCTGGCAATGCCGCGGGATCCGTTGCCGCACCGGTCAATACGCCCCAGCAGGACTTCCAAAAGGGCTTCAACGACATCACCAAGGCCGCCGGCTCAACGCAACCTCCGCTGACCCAAGCACCGCTAGGACAGCCGTCCCCGGCACCGGCAACACCGGCACCCGCGGTCTACCAACCGCCCGACACGTCGAGTGCCACCTCGCCGGCCGCCGCAGTCAACCACACCAGCGGACCCGTCACACCCAGCGCTCCCGCACCCGCGGCGCCCGCCGCGCCACCGGCCGGCGCCCCGCCCATGCCACTGGCACCCCCGTCGACACCGGCTCCTGCCGCACCGGTCGCACCCACGGCCGGAACCGCCGGCCCCGCCATCGCACCGACCTCGACCAGCCAAGGCGCCGCGGGCGCCGCGGCCGCGCCGGTCCCCATCTCCGCCGCGCGCGCCGAACGCGATGCCATTGCCGCCGCAGCGACCGCAGGAGCCCTGCGCCGCAAGGGAAACAATCCACGCCAACTGGCCCGGCACATCGCCGCCGCGCTCAACGTCGACATCACCGACCCCAGCCTGTTCTGGATCGCCGGCGTCACCGGTGACGGTCAGATCCTGGTCGCCAACAACTACGGGCTCGCCTACATCCCCGAGCACGTCCAACTGCCGCCACAGGTCAAGATGGTCTCCGCCGACGAATCCATCCCCGCCTCCACCCGAGGCACCTGGGCCACCTATCCCCTGCTCGCCCTGCAGGAATGGGTACGCCACCACAACGTCACCCTGCAGGCCGTCATCGGCACCGAAGCAAACCTCAAAGGCTTCGACCTCGGCGCCGCCCGCGACATCCTCACCCCGGAGGACATGCCAGAAAGCGGGAAGATGCAGGGCCGCAGCCGACTTGAAGTCATCGCCCCAGCCGTGGCCACCAAACTCGCCACGGTGGGACCAGCCGGGCTGGCCGAACTCCTTCCGCCCACCCCCGCCGACGCCACCCCACCACCAGACAACCGGATCAACCTGCTGCTCGAAGTGTGCAAGCCGCTACTGAGCGCCAACCCCGACCGCGCCGGCGCCCACCTCAAAGCGATGATCACCTACGCCGACCATCTGCAAGCCGTCGCCCTGCATAAAGCCCAAACAGCGCTCGACCCCGAACTCCAACGCGCCGCCATCACCGACTGGATCTACTGGCAACACATCAGCGTGCTCACCACCGACGCCCTACCGGCAATGGTCAGCTGAACCCCCGTAGTACTACAGGCAGGACCAGTACTACGGGTATTACTACGTTTGCGGAGGCATTGTCACCGAGCCAGACGACAGCACGCCCTAAAGATTGATCGCCGCGTTGTTTTCAGCCGAACGCGACGGCTTGTCGACTGGAGCACGCTCACCGCGCTCGCCCGCTTCCGAACGCTCCTCGGGCTTCGACTCGCCGTCCTTTGATTCCTTGTCGGAGAACTGCTCGACGATCTGCTGAACCTGCTCCCCCACCTGCTGGGCACCCTGCATGGCCGACTGAGGCAACGACGCCACCATCCCACCGACCTGCTGAGGAATCTGCGCGGCCTGCTGGGCCATCTGTATGGGCATTCCGAGCATGCCGCCGAGCTGCCCGCCGGCGCCGGCTCCAGAGGCCCCACCGGCACCCGCAGCACCGGCAGATGGCGTGATCGCCTCTTCGATCTTGCTCTTGAGGTGCGCATCGCCTTGGCCGTACCGGCGGGCCGCCTCGATCACCGACTCGGCCGTTCCGGTCGCCGCCGTCTTCAGCGGGGGCAATCCCTCGATGATGGGCCCTTCGGCCTTCGGGATATCGGCGGCCAACGCCTGGGAAAGTGCATCGGACCCCAATGAGGGAGTGAACCGCTCGGGCGCATCCGGCAAACTCTGCGCCGCGGCGAGCAGCCGCTCACCGGCAGCGTTCAGCAGTTCGGCGTCAACTTTCAGATCCATCGGGCCACCTCCAACCCCAAAAACCCTACCGGAGCCCCCGACCCCAAACGCACACCAAAATCAGCCGGTCCCCACCAGGTCCTGACCACGCATCCGCTGCGAGATCACCTGGGTTATGCCGTCGCCCTGCATGGTGACCCCGTAGAGCGCGTCGGCGATCTCCATGGTCGGCTTCTGATGCGTGATCACGATCAGCTGCGACTTTTCCCGCAATTGCTCGAACAGGCCAAGCAACCGCCGCAGGTTCACATCGTCGAGGGCAGCCTCGACCTCGTCCATGATGTAGAACGGCGACGGCCTGGCCCGGAAGATCGCGACCAGCATCGCCACCGCGGTCAGCGACTTCTCACCACCGGACAACAGTGACAACCGCTTGACCTTCTTACCGGGCGGACGAGCCTCCACCTCGATACCGGTGGTCAACAGGTCGTCGGGGTTGGTCAGCAGCAGCCGCCCCTCGCCACCGGGGAACAGCGAGGCGAACACCTGGGTGAACTCACGCTCCACATCGGCATAGGCATCGGCGAACACCGTCAAGATGCGCTCATCGACATCGGCGATGACATCCATCAGATCCTTGCGGGCCGCCTTCACATCCTCCAACTGCGTCGAGAGGAAGTTGTAGCGCTCTTCCAGCGCCGCGAACTCCTCCAGCGCAAGCGGATTCACCCGGCCCAGCTCCGAGAGCTCCCGCTCGGCCTTCTTCGCCCGGCGCTCCTGGGTGGGCCGGTCGAACGGCATCGGCGCCGGCGCGGTGACCTGCTCCCCACGCTCGCGTGCCTGCTCGTACTCGGCCATCTCCAGCTCGGTCGGCGGCAGGGGCACATCCGGCCCGTACTCGGCGATCAAATCCGCTGCGGCCAAACCGAACTGCTCGAGCGCCTGCTGTTCGAGCTGCTCGATGCGCAGCGCCGCTTGGGCCTTGGCGACCTCATCGCGGTGCAGCGAATCGGTCAGTGCGGTCAGCCGCGCGCCCAATTCGGTGACCTCGGTGCGCACCCGGCTCAACGCCTCGGCCTGTGCACTCCGTTCGACGGCAAGCTGGTCGCGGGTCCGCGACGCCAACGCCACCGCAGACGCCAGCCGAGCGGCCACCGTACGACCGGCATCGGCGACAGCCGCGGCCACCGTCGCCGCGTGCTCGCGCGCCTCCCTGGCCCGCGCCGCGCGCAACCGGGACTCGCGCTCGGCGGCAGCAGATCGACGCAACGAATCCGCCCGGCCCCGGACTGCATTGGCGCGTTCCTCGGCGGTGCGCACGGCAAGCCGCGCCTCCACCTCGGTCGCGCGGGCGGCCTCGGCCGCCATGGTGAACTCCTGGCGCTCGTCGGAATCGTCGACCTCGAACATCGGCGTCTGCTGCGCGTTGTGCAGTCGGGATTCCAGCTCGGTGAGCTCCTCGACGGTGGCGGCGCGACCGGTCTCCAACTCATCGCGTTGCTTGAGCAGCCGCTGCCACTCGGCGTCGGCGTTGCGCGATTCCTGCCCCAGGCGGCCCAGCTGCTCATATACCGACGAGATCGCCGCATCCGACTCGTTGAGCGCGGCCAGTGCCTGTTCGGCGGCGTCCTGGCGGGCCGCCTGCTCTTCCTTGGCGCCGGCCAGGGCGGCCGCAAGCTCGCCGGCCTGGCGCTCGGCCGCTTCCAGTTCGGTGCGTGCCTTTTCGATCTCGGAGGCGATCTCCAGTGTGGACACCTTGCGATCGGAACCGCCGCTGACCCAGCCGGCGCCGACCAGGTCTCCCTCGCGGGTGACCGCCTGCAGGTGCGGCCGGGACGCCACCAGATCCAGTGCCGCGGAAAGCTCGTCGACCACGACCACGCCGGACAACAGCGCTGCGGTGGCGCCCCGCAACCGTTCCGGTGCCTCGACCAGATCGAGCGCCCACTGCGCACCGGCCGGAAGCTCCTCGTCAGCTCGGCTGCCGTGTGCCTGCCAGTCTCCCAACAGGATTGCCGCGCGCCCGCCGTCGGCCTCCTTCAGCGCGGCAACCGCGGCGCGGGCGGTGCCGACGTTGTCGGCGGCCAGCGCATCCGCGGCAGGGCCCAGCACCGTGGCCACCGCGACCTCATAGCCCGCACGTACCCGAAGCAACTTCGCGACCGAACCGAACAGGCCTGCATCCGAGTGGTTTTCGAGCAGCCAGGCCGCGCCGTCCTTGCGCTCCAAGCCCACCGACAGGGCATCGATGCGGGCCTGCAGCGACACTGCGGAACGCTCGGCACTGCGTTCGGCCGCCTGCAGTTCGGCCACCCGCTCGTCGGCAACACGCAACGCGGAGACCGACCGATCATGCTGATCGTCGAGCCCCACCTCACCCTCGTCGAGCTCACCGACGCGGGCCTGGACCGTCTCGAACTCGGCCTGCGCCTTCTGCACGCGTGCCGCGGCTTCTTCGATGCGGGCGACCAACGTCGCGATCGTCTCATCGGTCGACTCGACCCGGGCACGCAGTGTGTCGACCTGTCCGGCCAGCCGGGCCAGCCCCTCGCGGCGGTCGGCCTCGGCGCGCGCCGCCGCCCGATGCGCACGTTCGGCCTCGGCCGCCAGGTTCTCCCGCTCGGAGAGTTCGGCGCGGGCGTACTCCAGGGTCTCCCGCGCCGCTTCCAGCTCGGCCAGCAGCTCCTGCTCCATCTCGGCGATCTGATCGGCCTCGGCCTCCAGCGCATCGGGGTCCCGGCCGGAGTCGACCTCGGGCTCGGCGTCGAGCAACTGGGTGCGCTCGGTGGCAATACGCACCGTGGCGCTGACCCGCTCGGCCAGCGCCGACAACCGGAACCAGGTCTGCTGGGCAGCCTCGGCCCGCTCGGTCAGCTCGGCCACGGCACTCTCGTGGGCAGTCAGTTCGACGGTCGCCACCTCAAGACGCGACGTCACCTCGTTGTGCTCGCGACGCAGCGTGGTCTCGGCTTGGTTGGTGTCGTTGAACTCGGTCTGGCGGCGCAGCAGGTCATCGGCGGCCAGTCGCAGCCGGGCGTCGCGCAGATCGGCCTGGATGGTCTGGGCCCGGCGCGCCATCTCGGCCTGGCGCCCCAGCGGCTTCAGTTGGCGGCGGAGCTCGGTGGTCAGGTCGGTCAATCGGGCCAGGTTGGCCTGCATCGAGTCGAGCTTGCGGACGGCCTTCTCTTTGCGTTTGCGGTGCTTGAGCACCCCGGCGGCTTCCTCGATGAACGCGCGCCGATCCTCCGGCCGCGATTCCAGGATCTCCGAGAGCTTGCCCTGGCCGACGATGACGTGCATTTCGCGGCCGATACCGGAGTCGGAGAGCAATTCCTGCACGTCGGCGAGCCGGCAGCGACTGCCGTTGATCTCATACTCGCCGGCGCCGTCGCGGAACATCCGACGGGTGATCGAGACCTCGGAGTATTCGATGGGCAGCGCGTTATCGGCGTTGTCGATGGTCAGCGTCACCTCGGCGCGGCCCAGCGGCGCCCGCGAGGAGGTCCCGGCGAAGATGACGTCCTCCATCTTGCCGCCGCGCAGCGTTTTGGCGCCCTGCTCGCCCATCACCCAGGTCAGGGCGTCGACGACATTGGATTTACCCGAGCCGTTGGGGCCGACCACGCAGGTGATGCCCGGTTCGAAGCGAAGAGTCGTCGACGCAGCGAAGGACTTGAAACCCTTCAGCGTCAGACTCTTGAGATGCATGCCGAGTTACCCTACCGGCGGGGCGATCAACGTTCGCTGAAGCCCGTGATCGGGTCGCCCACCTCGGCCCAGTCGGCCACCACATTGTCGACGGTTCCCGGCGTGCCGCCGGACTGCAGCAGGTCCAGCAGGCGCTGACAGTCCTCCCGGGTGCCCTGGGCGACCACGTGCACCCGCCCGTCGGGGCGGTTGGACGCGTACCCGGTCAACCCCAGCTCGAGTGCCCGCGCGCGCGTCCACCACCGGAAACCGACGCCCTGCACGTGACCGTGCACCCAGGCGTTGAGTCGGACGTCAGGACTGGCCGACATCGGTCACCGCCAGCGTCACCTCGGTGCCCGCCTTCAGGGTGTTCCCGACGGTGCACACCTTGTCGATGGAGCGCCGCACGATCGTCAGCAGTCGAGCGCGTTCGTCCTCGGTCAGGCTGGAGAGGTCGACTTCGAGGCGTTCCTCCAGGTGCGGGTAGACCTCACGCTCACGGTCGGCGGCACCGGAGACCTTTATGGTGGCCTGATAGTCGTCACCGAGGCGGGTACGCAGCGGATGATCACTGCTCATACCGCTGCAGGCGGCCAGCGCGATCTTGAGCAACTCGCCGGGGGTGAACACACCCTCGACGTCCTCGGAGCCCACCAGCACCTCGGCCCCGCGACTGCTCCGTCCCGTGTAACGGCGAACGCCGGTCCGCTCAACCCACAATTCGGTCATCGTCTACCTGATCTCCTCGTATCCGACTGGTATCCGCCGGCGAGTGTACGGACGCCGACATGGTTGCCAGGGGAGTTAGTGTTGAAAGACACCAGCTGAGGAGCCATCGCAGTGACGCAATACCCCCCGCCGCAGCCGGGGCCGCCCGGCCCGTGGGGCCCACCGGGGCCGCCGAACACCCAGCCGCCGACCTTCGAATATCCGGAGTATCCGGGCTACGGTGGGCAGCCCTACGGGTATGGCCTTCCGCCGCAGGGCTACCCGTCTCCCTATCCTCCGCCTCCCCCACTGCCGCGTGCGAAGAACAAGACCGCATGGTGGATTGCCGGCGGTGTCCTGAGCGTCGCGCTGGTTGCCGCATTGGTGATCGGCGGGGTGTTCCTGGTGCGCGGCGGTGGCGACATCCTGGTCTCCAGCGACGAAGCCGAGATCACGCAGCTGGTCGAGGATTTCAGCGCGGCAGGCAACACCGGGAAATTCTCGGAGTTGGGACAGTACTTCTGCGCCAACGAAGCGGCGATGTTCGGCGCTCTCGGCGAGCTCGGTCAGATCCTGGAGGGCATCGAGATCCCGCAGACCGCGCCGACCACCGATATGAAGGCAACCAACATCAAGGTCAAGGGTGACGTCGCATCGGCGACGGTGGAGCCCGGCGGCTCGTTCGATACCGCCTACTTCCGCAAGGAGAACGGCCAGTGGAAGGTGTGCATGTCCGCGGCGGTGGAGTTCAACCAGCGCTAGCGGTACGCCGGACCCGCGGCCGCGGTTGGCATTTCGGGCAATAGAACGACGAGCGGTTCATGAACTTGTCCCGCTGCATCGGCGCACCGCAGCGCCGGCACGGTTCGTCTACCCGACCGTAGGCCTCCAGTGATCGGTCGAAGTACCCGGATTCACCGTTGACGTTGACATACAACGAATCGAACGACGTGCCGCCCTGGCCGAGGGCTCCGGTCATCACCTCGGTGGCCGCATCCAGGATCTCGGCGAGCTGCCGGCGCGTCAGCGCCGAGGACAACCGGGCGCCGTTGACCTTGGCCCGCCACAGCGCCTCATCGGCGTAGATGTTGCCGATCCCGGACACCACCGTCTGGTCGAGCAGCTGGCGCTTGATCTCGGAATGCTTGCGCCGCAACACCGTCACGACGCCATCGCGGTCGAAGGCCGGGTCCAGCGGATCCCTGGCGATGTGCGCGACGGGTTCGGGGATCTCGCTACCGTCGATGGTCACCAGGTCGGCCAGCATCCAGCCACCGAAGGTGCGCTGGTCGACGAAGTTCATCGAGCTGCCATCGGCGAATGTGGTGGCGATGCGCAGGTGGGTGGGGTTGGGCACCGCACCGATCAGCATCTGCCCGCTCATCCCCAGGTGCACGACGATGGCCTCACCACTGCTCACCGTCAACCACAGGTACTTGCCCCGGCGTCCGGTTCCGGTGATCTGCGTGCCGCGCAGCCGCGCGGTCAGGTCGAGAGACCCGGCAAGATGCCGTCGGGCGGCACGCGGGTGCAGCACCTGAACGTCGGCGATGGTCCGGCCCAGCACGTGCGCGTCAAGTCCGCGCCGCACCACCTCGACCTCAGGAAGTTCCGGCACCGTCGGTCTCGTCGCTTCCCGCGGCGTCCAGCGTGCTCCATGCCGCAGCCGCCGCTTTGAGCTCGGCTTCCTTCTTCGTCCGGCCGATGCCCCGGCCGTACTCGCGCTCGGCCACGGTCACCACCGCGGTGAATTCCTTGTCGTGGTCGGGTCCCTGCGCCGTGACGGTGTAGGTGGGCGGTCCGAGACCGCGCGCCACCGTGAGTTCCTGCAGGCTGGACTTCCAGTCCAGGCCCGCGCCCAGCGTGGGCGCGGTGTCGAGCAATTCGTTGAACAACCGCAGGATCACCTCGCGCGCGGTGACGGTGCCGAATTCGAGATAGATTGCGCCCAAGAGTGATTCGACCCCGTCGGCCAGAATGCTTGACTTGTCCGCCCCGCCCGAGCTCTCTTCGCCCTTACCGAGCAGCAGATGCCCACCCAGACCGAGCTTGCGTCCCACATCGGCCAGCGCCTGGGTGTTGACGATGCTGGCGCGCAGCTTGGCCAGGTCGCCCTCGGGCCGGTCGGGATGGCGATGGTAGAGCTCTTCGGTGATGGTCAGGCCGAGCACCGCGTCGCCGAGAAACTCCAGACGCTCATTGGTGGGCAGGCCGCCGTTCTCGTAGGAGTAGCTGCGATGGGTGAGCGCGATGGTGAGCAGATCGGCAGGCAGCTGCACGCCCAGCGCCTCGCTCAGCGCCTCGTGCTCAGCTGTCACTGCTGTCTCCGGCCTCGTCGCGCAGTGCGGCGAGTTTGGCCCAGCGCGGATCGATCTTCTCGTGCTGGTGTCCGGGCTCAGCCGAGGCGAGCACGATGCCGCAGTCCGGGCACAGCCCCGCGCAGTCCTCACGGCACAGCGGGGTGAACGGCAGCACCAGTCCGACGGCGTCGACGATCGCCTGCTCGATGTCCACCCGGTCGTCGACGACGCGCCCCACCTCGTCTTCCTCGGTGGTCTCCTCGGTCGCGCTGCCCGGGTAGGCGAATAGTTCGGTCAGGTCGATGCTCACATCGCCGGTGACGGGCTCCAGGCAGCGGACGCATTCACCCTCGGTGGGCGCGGAGGCCGTACCGGTCACCAAGGCACCTTCGGATACCGACTCGATGCGTAGATCGAGCTCCAGCGGGGCGCCCTGCTCGATCCGGATCAGGTCCAGACCGATACGGGACGGCGCGGGCACCGTCTCGTGGACCTCCATGAGCGAGCCCGGTCGACGACCCAGGCGCGAGATGTCGATCGCGAGCGGACTCTTGGCGGACATGGCTCTAGATTCTACGTGGGGGCCCATACCGCTGACCGGGGGCCGATCCCGGATCACCGAGATTTTTATGTCTCGGGCCGCGCCGTGCCCGGTGAGATCGGTCGCGCGGCCACGCACCACAGCGTGAGTGCCCGCGGTTCCCCGACCCGGCGTCGATACTCGACGGCACGAGATCCTCGGCTGCGTAAGGACTGATTTTGTGACCGTGAAGTTGCACTGGTTTCTGCCCACCTACGGCGACAGCCGTCTGATCGTCGGGGGTGGCCATGGCACCCCGGCCGGGTCCGCGAGCGGTGATCGAGATGCCTCGATCGACTACCTGGCCTCGATCGTGCGGGCAGCCGAGCGCTTCGACTTCACCGGCGCGCTCATCCCGACCGGGGCATGGTGCGAGGACGCGTTCATCACCGCCGCTTTACTGGCCCGTGAGACGACATCACTGGCCTTTCTGGTCGCGTTCCGGCCCGGCTTGGTCAGCCCGACCTTGTCGGCTCAGATGGCGGCCACCTTCGCCCGGCATGCCCCGGGACGGATTCTGCTCAATGTCGTGGTGGGCGGCGAGGCGCATGAGCAGCGTTCCTTCGGCGACCACCTGGACAAGGACGCGCGCTACCACCGGGCCGACGAGTTCCTCGATGTGGTGCGCCGGCTATGGGCCGGCGAGACCGTCACCCGCAAGGGCACCCATATCGATGTCGAGGAGGCGGCCCTGGCGCTGCCGCCGAATCCGATCCCGCCGTTGTACTTCGGCGGCAGCTCTCAGGCCGCCGGGCCGGTCGCCGCGCGTCATGCCGATGTGTACCTCACCTGGGGTGAGCCACCGGCCGCGGTGGCCGAGAAGATCGCCTGGATTCGCGCCGAGGCCGAGAAGGAGGGCCGCAAGCTTCGCTTCGGCATCCGGTTGCACACCATCTCCCGCGACACCTCCGCGGAGGCGTGGGCTCAGGCCGACAAACTGATCGCCGCGCTCGACGAGGAGACGGTGGCGGCCGCGCAGGCCGGTTTGGCCCGTAGCCAGTCCGAGGGCCAGAAGCGGATGCTGGCCTTGCATGAAAGCAATCGGTTCAACGGAACCTGGAGTGATGCAAGGAGTCTGGAGATCGCACCGAACCTGTGGTCGGGTGTGGGCCTGGTCCGCGGCGGGGCCGGAACGGCACTGGTGGGCAGCCACACCGAGGTGGCCGAGCGCATCGCCGAGTACGCCGCCATCGGCATCGACGAATTCATCTTCTCCGGCTACCCGCATCTGGAGGAACTGTTCTGGTTCGGTGAGGGCGTGGTGCCGATCCTGCGTCGGCGGGGGTTGTTCAATTCCGGCTCCCACGAGGCACCCAGTGTGGCGATTCCGTTTGTCGGCGCGCGGTGAAAGACATGGTTCGGGAGCCCTAACGTCGGCGTAATCTCGCCGCAATCCTCCGGTGGTTTCCTCTCATCAGACCGAGTTTCATGAGAGAGATCACGATGGAGGTCCAGTGACGAGCACCGCCCCACCCATCTTCCAGGTGACGTCCGGCTTCTGGCAGACACTTCCGCAGATGCCGGACGAGCAGTACCCCGGAACCGAAGGATTCATCGACGACGTCTACGCCAATCCCGATGGCGTGCCGATGTGCTCGGGATACTTCGAACTACGCAATACCGATGCGCCACTGGACTATTACTACGCCTACGACGAGATGAAGGTCGTCTTGGAGGGCGAATTCCGACTGGAGAACCCGGATACCGGCCAGGTGCAGATCGCCGGCCCCAAGGACGCCATCTTCTTTCCCAAGGGCTCGCGGATCCTGTTCTCCACCCCCGATCGCGCCCTGGCCTTCTACGTCGGCTACCGATCCTTCGCGCCCTGATCGCGTTGCCGGACAGCATGATCGAACGCTTCCGGGTCGACGACAGCCTGGCTCGCTTCCTGCAACGCTAGAATCCGGCTGAGCCGAACGGGTGCACCGGACCGCTGCGGCGGGCATGATCCCGTGGTGACTCCACGTCTTCACTCGATTGTCGGCGCACCGGCCACCCGCATCACCGACCCGGCCCATGCGCTGACCGTGGCCGCCGAACTGTCCGCATCGTTCGCCGAGGGGGCCGCGGCCCGGGACGCTCACCGGGAGTTGCCGCACGCTCAGGTGCAGGCTCTCAAGGACTCCGGCCTGTTGGCGTTGTCGGTGCCGGTCGAGTACGGCGGGATCGCCGCCCCGGCCACGGTGCTCGCCGAGGTGTTCCGGCTGTTGGCCCACGGCGACCCGTCGCTGGCCCAGATCCCGCACTCGCATTTCACCTTCCTTGAGGCGTTGCGCTTGCAGGGCAGCGATACCCAGCGTGCGTTCTTCTACGAGAAGGTGCTCGCTGGAGCGCTTTTCGCCAACGCCCAGTCCGAAAGGGGTCCACATCCGATCGACGTGGACGCGACCACCCTGATCCTCGATGGAGACGATTATGTGCTCAGTGGCCGCAAGTACTACTCGACCGGCGCGCTGTTCGCCGATTGGGTGATCGTGCGGGCGTCATTGCCCGACAGTCCCGGCCAGACGCCGACCTCGTCCACGCCGAAGGCGTTGGCGTTCATCGCCGCCGACACCGAGGGCCTGCAGGTCGTCGACGACTGGGATGGGATGGGCCAGCGCACCACCGCATCGGGCACCGTCACCCTCGACGAGGTGCGCGTGCCGGCATCGCAGGTGGTGCCGTTCACCCCGATCTTCTCCCGGCCCGCCACCTATGGTGCGCGCGCACAGTTGCTGCACGCCGCGCTCGATGTCGGCATCGCCACCGCGGCCCTCGCCGAGGGCGTTCGGCAAGCCGCCAAGGCCCGACCGCATTTCGAGGCCGGGGTGGACAGCGCGGCCGATGACCCGACGGTCGTGCAGATCGCCGGTGAGCTGACCGTGACGGTGCGTGGCGCTCAGGCGCTGCTGGCCGAGGCCGCTCGCGCGGTGGATGCGGCGTCTACCGATCTCGACGAGGACAGCTCCGCGACTGCCTCGGTAGCCGTCGCGATCGCGAAGGTGGCAGCCACCCGTGCGTCACTCGACGCGTCGAGCACGCTGTTCGAACTCGGCGGGACCCGCAGCGCGTCCGGTGCGGCCAACCTGGCCCGCTACTGGCGCGATGCACGTACCCACACCCTGCACGATGCGACGCGTTGGAAGGTGCAGCACATCGGCCGCTACACCCTGTCGGGCACCAAGCCACCCCGGCACGGGCAGCTCTGACACACCCTTCGGCGGGTGGCTACCGGGTGGCTACCGGGTGGCGTAGTCGTGGGTACCGGCCGCGGTACGCAGCTGATGGCGGCCGCGGCTCACCGAGCGCAGCGTGCCGTTGAGGTAGTCCTCGAACTCGGCCAGCTTGCTGTCGACGTAGATATCGCATTCGCCGCGCAGCCGGTCGGCCTCGGCATGTGCAGTGTCGACCAGTCGGGTCGCCTCGGCGGTCGCGGTCTGCACGATCTCGGTCTGCGACACCAAGCGCTGCTGCTCCTTGATGCCCTCTTGGACGGCCTTCTCGTAGGACAGGTTGCCGTTCTCGATCAGGCGGTCGGCCTCGGACTTGGCGCGGCCGGTGGTGGCCTCGTATTCACGTTTGGCGGTCGCGGCGATGCGCACGGCCTCCTCGCGCGCCTCGCCGACCATCCGCTCGCTGTGCGCACGTGCCTCGGCGACCATCCGGTCGGCCTGGGCCTTGGCATCGGCCAGCAGTCGGTCGGCCTCACCGCGGGCGTGGTTGACCAGCGAGTCTGCCTCGGCCGTCGCGGTGGCGACCATCGACTGGGAGTGCTCACGGGCCTCGTTGAGCATCCCGTCGCGGGCGTCGAGCACATCCTGGGCGTCGTCGAGCTCGCCGGGGATCGCGTCCTTGATGTCGTCGAGCAGTTCCAGCACGTCGCCGCGCGGCACCATGCACCCGGCCGTCATCGGCACACCACGCGCTTCTTCGACGATCGCGCTCAGCTCGTCAAGGGCCTCAAAAACTCGGTACACGGCAGCACCCTCCAGGCGTCGTTGTTAGTGACCAGTGTGCCTGGTGTTACTCGTGTGACTCGGCTTTGCGACCGGTGTGTCGCGGAACGCTACTTCTTGAGCTTGTCCCGCAGCCGGACGTTGACCGGTTCGGGCAACAGGTCGCTGACGTCACCGCCGAGCGCGGCGACCTCCTTGGCCAGCGAGGACGATACGAAGGCGTACGCAGGAGTGGTCGCGATGAAGAACGTGTCGACCCCGGCGACGTGCTTGTTCATCTGCGCCATCTGCAACTCGTATTCGAAGTCGGTGCTCGAGCGCAGTCCCTTGACGATGGCCGTCAGCCCACGCTCCTTGACGAAATCGACCACCAATCCGGACCCGGATTCGACACGCAGGTTGGGCAGGTGCGTCGTGGACGCTTCGATCAGCTCGATGCGCTCGGCGGCGGTGAACATCCCCTTCTTGTTCGGGTTCACCAGCACCGCCACCACGACCTCGTCGAACTGGGCGGCCGCCCGTTCGAAGATGTCGACGTGGCCGAGGGTGACGGGGTCGAAGGATCCAGGACATACGGCGCCACTCATGACCCGAGACGCTACGCGATGACGCCGAACTCCAGCCGGGTGTCTCCGTAGCGACGCTCGTCATCGGCTTCCCAATCGCTCGGCCAGGTCAGTGCCGCCGCACCGGTGGGCCGTTCGATCACCGCGACGGCACCTGCACGCACCCAGCCGTTGGCGTGCAGGGCGCTCAGCACCTTCTCGACGGCGGCGGTGCTCACCTCGTAGGGCGGGTCGGCGAACACCAGATCGACAGGCCGGCCGCAGGATTGGACGACCTTGTCCACCGGGGCGCGGCGCACCACGGCCCCGTGGGCGCCGAGCGCGTCGATATTCGCTTCGATCACCGCGGCGGCCCGCCGATCCGACTCGACGAACAGCGCCGAGGACGCACCGCGGGACAGCGCCTCCAGGCCCAGGGCTCCGGAACCGGCGTAGAGGTCCAGCACCCCGATACCGTCGAAATCCAGCCGAGCTGTGAGCACGCTGAACAACGATTCGCGCACCCGGTCGGTGGTCGGCCGAGTTCCACTGGCGGGCACCGAGATTCGGCGTCCGCCGTAGGCTCCGGCGATGATCCGTGTCAGCGCGAGCCCCCGGTCGCTTCACCCTTACCCGTCGAACCCACCACGACCAGGAGGTCGCCGCCTTCGACTTGGGCGGTGCCGGTGACGGCGATGCGGGTCACGGTGC